>JANOHS010000114.1:0-2086 GCA_031406655.1 Micrococcales bacterium | reverse complement strand
GGATCGGCATCGACCGACCTGCCGCATCGGCCACCGGCTCCCCGCGGGACTGGACCGACCGGCCGCTGGAGAGCCTTGAGCGGGCCTCCTTCGCAGACCTGGCACAGGTGCTCCACCACCGCAACGTGGTCGTGCTCGACGGCCAGCCGGTGCGCCGAGGCGTGCTGATGATGGGCCAGGGCGTGGGTGTGATCCGGGCCGAGCAGGTCCGGGCGGCCGGTGGAGCCGAAAAGCAGGGACCCGCCGGAGAAGACACCGATGTGCTGACCCTGGCACTCCAGGGAGTACGACAGGTGCGTGTAGGTGTGACCGGGCGTTGCGATCACCCGGACCTGCAGGCTGTCGCTGATGTGGATGACGTCACCGTCGCGGATCGGAACCCGTTCATAGGCAACCTCATCGGCCGCATTGACGTGGTATGCCGCGCCGGTGGCCTTCGCCAGCGCCAGGCCGCCGGTGACGTAGTCGTTGTGGATGTGGGTCTCGAATACGTGGGTTATCCGCACACCTGTCGTCTCGGCAAGCTCGAGCACTCGGTCGATGTCACGCTGCGGGTCGACCACCAGCGCAACCTCGCCGTCATGGGCCAGGTAGCTGCGGTCCCCCAGCGTCGGGGTCTCGATCGGGATGACTGCGACCATCAGGTGAGGTCCTCTCGGGTGGGTTCGTAGGAATGCGGGTCAGGCGGCGTTGGGCCGTTGGCCCATCACGATCGGGTGCCCCGCCCGGGCCCACGCGCCGGTGCCGCCGATGACCGAGTGCGCGTCGTATCCCGCGCGCAACAGGTAGCCGGCCGTCGACAGGCTGCGGTTGCCACTGGCGCAGATGAGGTAGATCGGCCTGTCCCTGGGCAGCTCGGACAGGCGTGACGTGAGCTGCCCCATCGGCACCAGCGTGGCGCCCGGGACATGTCCGCCGACGTACTCACCGGGCTCGCGGACGTCGACGACGATCGCGCCGTCGGAGTGTGCTGCGGCGAATGCTGCCAGGGGGACCTCAAGCATGCTGACTCCGTCTGTGACGTAGGATTGATACCCAGGGGGGTATCCGCTGATGCCAACGCTAACCAAGGCCCAGTCATTCCGGCACCGGGGGGGCCGGAGGGAATGAACGAAACTGACGGTATGTTGATACCCCCCGAGGTATAGTTTTCAGACAGAGAGAGGGAACGTGATGACCACCAAAGCGCTGACCGCAGCGAACTTCGAGCAGACCGTGCTCGAGAACGACATCGTGCTCGTCGACTTCTGGGCGTCGTGGTGCGGACCGTGTGTGATGTTCGCCCCCGTCTTCGAGGCGGCCTCAACCACCCACCCCGACATCATCTTCGGCAAGGTCGACACCGAGGCCGAGCAGTCGCTGTCGGCCTCGGCCCAGATCACCTCCATCCCCACCCTGATGGGCTTCCGCCAGGGCATCCTCGTCTTCAGCCAGCCAGGTGCGTTGCCCGCGGCCTCGCTGGAGCAGGTCATCGCCGGCATCCGCGCACTGGACATGGACGACGTCCGGGCCCAGATCGCCGCGAAGACGCCCGAGGACGCGGTCGCGCAGGGCTGAGCCGCAGCAACCGCACCAACGATCTCAAAGGAGCGACCATGGTTGAGCTGAAGCCGGATGACATGGGTGCTGTTGTCAACCGGCTGCGCCGGGCGCAAGGTCAGATCGGCGGCATCCTTCGCATGATCGAGCAGGGTCGCGAGTGCGAGGACATCGTCACCCAGCTGGCCGCCGTCAACCGGGCCATCGACCGGGCCGGGTTCGCCATCATCGCGACCAGTCTCAAGCAGTGTCTGATCGAGTCCGAGGGCGAGCGCTCGGTGGACACCCAGGCCCTGGAGAAGCTGTTCCTCTCACTGGCCTGAGCGCGGACAGCAGGCACGCATCTCGGGCGACCCACGCCTGAACAGACTCATCGACTTTTGCACACGAGAGGCCACATCCCATGTCAGACCTGCCCAACGCACTCACAGCTGACCGGGTCCGGGACGTCATCATCATCGGTTCTGGTCCGGCTGGTTACACCGCTGCGGTCTATGCGGCCCGGGCGAACCTGGAGCCGGTGGTCTTTGAGGGGTCGGTGACCGCT
>JANOHS010000112.1:0-4176 GCA_031406655.1 Micrococcales bacterium | reverse complement strand
GCTCGGCCACGCCGGACCGCCCCAGTGACCGCAGCACCGCCCACACCGGAAACGCACGCCCGCGCCGGGAGATCTCGGGCACCTTGTCGAACGGCTCGCCATGCTCGTCAAGGATCAGGTATGCGCCGCCCATGCCCATCGCCGCGCGCAGGGCGGCCGCGTCGCGAACGATCGCAAGGCCGGTGTCGTAGGGCACGTTCAACGTCTTGTGCGCATCCGTCGCCCAGGAGTCCGCTTCTTCGCAGCCCATCACCAACGGGCGGTATGACGGTGAGGCCGCGGCCCATAGTCCGAACGCCCCATCGACATGCACCCAGGCGCCATGCGCGTGAGCCGTGGTGATCGCGTCGGCGAACGGGTCGAACGCCCCGGAGTGCACGTTGCCCGCCTGGAGCACGACGATCGTCGGCTCGTCGACGCCTTCCTCGAGCGCATCCTGCAGCGCGCCAGCATCAAGCCGCCCCTGGTCATCGACCTCGATCGGCTGGGGAGCTCCCAGTCCGAGGTAGCGAAGGGCCAGGTCGACGGTGTCGTGCCGTTCGGCGCCCACGAGCACCCGAACTCGTGGTCCGCCGGTCAGACCGCGCTCGGCCACGTCCCAGCCGGCCCGCCGCAGGACGCTGTCGCGACCAGCGGCAAGCCCGGTGAAGTTCGCCATCGTGGCACCGGTCACGAACCCGACGGCGCTCTCGCCGGGCAGCCCGAGCAGATCCAGCAACCAGGCGCTGGCGACGTCTTCGACCGCGCTGTGCGCCGGCGTCACCCGGCGAAGGCCGCAGTTCTGGTCCCACGCGCTGACCAGCCAGTCGGTCGCGAGGGCGGCGGGATGGGTTCCTCCGATGACGAAGCCGAAGAATCGCCCGGATCCCATTGCGGTGAGACCGGGTTCGCACGCCTCGGCCAGCAGGTCGACGACATCTGCTGCGTCCGACCCGTTGGCTGGAAGCTCAGTACCGAGCTCCTTCGTCACCTGGTCGATGGATGCCTGCGGCGGGACCGGCCGGTCCTCCAGGGACGACAACCAGTCCAGCGTGTGGCGGTGAGCGCGGTCGAGCGGTCTTGAGTACTGGTCCATCGGTCGAGTCTGCCTCGGCTCGCCCGGTCTGGCCAGACTCCTCTGGCCGACGTGTGGTGATCACCGCTGCAAGCCTGCTTCCGGCTCCCGGTGACGATCCGGCATACGCTCCGCACATGAGTGCTCGCAAGCCGATCCACAGCCCGCTGCTGGCCACCGTCCGCAGGTCGGTCATTGGCGACGACCAGGTGATGCCGGGGCCGTATGGACCCCGGCGCGTGACCTACGCCGACTACACCGCCTCGGGCCGGGCGCTGACCTTCATCGAGGACTTCATCCGCGACGAGGTGCTGCCCCGGTACGCCAACACCCACACCGAGTCCAGCGGCACCGGCTTGCAGACCACCCGGTTGCGTGAGGACGCGCGCGAGATCATCCGCGATGCCGTGGGCGGGGACGAGGAGACGGTGGTCATCTTCGCCGGATCGGGGTGCACCGGCGCGATCGACAAGCTGGTGGGCATCCTCGGGCTGCGGATCGCCTCGAGCCTGGACGACCGGTACCACCTCAGCGACACCATCGCAGCCGAACAGCGTCCCGTGGTGTTCATCGGGCCCTTCGAGCACCACTCCAACGAGCTACCCTGGCGCGAGTCGATCGCCGACGTCGTTTTGATCTCCCAGGACGCCGACGGGCACATCGACGCTTCCGAGCTCGAGCGCGAGCTGGTGAGGTACGCCGCCCGTCCGCTGCTCATCGGCTCGTTCTCGGCCGCCAGCAACGTCACCGGCATCGTCAGCGACACCCACGGCATCACCGCACTGCTGCATCGCCACGGTGCCCTCTCGTTCTGGGACTTCGCCGCGGCCGCGCCGTACGTCGACATCGAGATGTACGGCGGGCCCGAGCGCGACCCGCTGTCCTACAAGGACGCCATCTTCCTCAGCCCGCACAAGCTGATCGGCGGCCCCAGCACCCCCGGCGTCCTGGTCGTGCGGCGCGAGCTTCTCACCAACCGGGTTCCCGATGTCCCCGGCGGCGGCACCGTGGCCTATGTCAACCCGAGCGAGCACCGGTACCTCGACGACCCCGCCCAGCGGGAGGAGGGCGGCACGCCGGCCATCGTCGAGTCGATCCGCGCCGGGCTCGTCTTCCAGCTGAAGGCGTCGGTGGGCGTTGAGGTGATCCGCTCGCACGAGGAGCACTACCTGCAGCGCGCCATCGACGCCTGGCTGCAGGAGCCCGCTCTGGAGATACTCGGCAACCTGAAAGCGGAGCGACTCTCGATCGTCTCGTTCATCGTGCGCGCACCGAGCGGGCGATATCTGCATCACAACTTCGTCGTCGCCCTGCTCAACGACCTGTTCGGGATCCAGTCCCGGGGCGGCTGCTCGTGCGCCGGCCCGTACGGACACCGGCTGCTGGGCATCGACCTCGACCGGTCGCACGCGTTCGACCGCGAGATCGACCACGGTTGCGAGGGCATCAAGCCCGGCTGGGTCCGGGTGAACTTCAACTACTTCATCTCCGAGGAGGTCTTCTCGTACGTCGTCGAGGCTGTGCGGCTCGTGGCCAGGGACGGGTGGCGCCTCCTGGGTGACTACCACTTCGACCCGGCCACGGGCCTGTGGCGGCACCGCCGTGGGCCGGCGGAACCGCCGCTGCGCCTGCGGCAGGTGGGGTATGACGCCCAGGGCAACCTGCGGTACCCGCGGCATCAGGACCATGCGCCGGAGTCTGAGCTCAAGCGCTACCTTGAGGAGGCCAGGGCCGTGCTCGCTGCGGCCAGGCCCGCCTCCGATGAACCGATAGACGGCCTGGTGTCCGCGGACTTCGAGGACCTGCGCTGGTTCGACCTGCCGCGCGCCTGTCTGGCTGACTCCTGAGGTTTCGGCTCAGACCAGCGCCGGGAAGCTGCGTGCGGCCGTGTAGAGGGCAACGACGACGAGCAGCACGACAAAGGCCTGCGAGAGCAGCCGGGGGCGCACCCGTGAGGTGACCCAGCCCCCGAGCAGGCTGCCGATGATGGCAGCCGCGGTGAACGTCCCGATGACGGCCCAGTCCAGGGCCAGCCCGTGGCCCAGGCGCGCGACCAGCGCCGAGGCGCTGTTGATCGAGATCACCAGCAGGGAGGTGCCGACGGCCACCGGCATCGAGAAACCCAGCACCAGGACGAGCGCAGGGACCACGACGAACCCGCCGCCGACACCGAAGAAGCCGGTCAGCAGCCCGACCCCCGTGGCGGTCACGAGCACTTTCGCCGCGCGAGGGCACGCGCAGACGAACGTGGGCCGCCAGCTGATGATCGGGCCCTCGTCCACCGCCGCGGCCCCTGCCACCCCTTCATCGCGCCGGTTGCGCGCGAACATCACCGCGGCGACGACGAGCATCAGCAGCGAGAACGCAGCCAGCAGGACATCGGGGTCGACCTGCGCGGAGAGCCGCGACCCGACATACGACCCGGCGATGCCAAGCAGCCCGAAGGTCGTCCCAGCAGCGAGGCGGACCCGGCCCGCCCGCTGGTGGGCCGACATACCGGCCAGCGCGGTGACACCCACGATGAGCAGCGACCCGGTCGTGGCGGTATGGGTGTCCTGACCGAGCGGGTACACCAGGGCCGGCACGGTCAGGATCGACCCGCCGCCACCGAGGGCGCCGAGGCTGACTCCGATCAGCAGGCCGATGGGAATGGCCAACGCGAGCAAGGGTTCCCGTTCGGTAGGGATGGGCGGTCAGGGCGCGGACTCGGCTGTGACGCTACGCCACCCTGGTGCGTTGTTCGGCGGTGACCACGGGCAGGCCGACCTTTGCCGCCTGTTCCGCGAAGGAGTCATCGACGGCGACAACCCGTCCGCCCTGCGCCGCCAGTATGGAAGCGGCGATGGACGCGCGGTAACCGCCGGCGCAGTGCACCCACACCTCACCTGCCGGCACCTCGGCGACCCGGCCGAGGAGCTCGTGCAGGGGGATGTTCACCGCGCCCTCGAGGTGCCCCTCACGCCACTCCGCGTCACGGCGCACGTCGAGCACGACCACGTTGCGGTGGTGGAGCACCTGTGCCAGGTCTGCGAAGGAGGCCCGCTCAAGGCTCTCCAGCGGCCGGTCGGTCCAGTCCCGCGGGGAGCCGGTGGCCGATGCGGCAGGTCGGTCGATGCCGATCC
>JANOHS010000107.1:0-1504 GCA_031406655.1 Micrococcales bacterium | reverse complement strand
GCTGAACGCGATCGCCGACGCGATCGAGGCGAACAAGGAGATGCTGGCGGTTGCCGAGAGCTGGGAGAACGGCAAGCCGGTCCGGGAGACCCTGAACGCGGATATCCCGTTGGTCATCGACCACTTCCGCTACTTCGCGGCGGCGGCCCGGGCCGAGCAGGGTTCCTCGACCGAGATCGACAAGGACACGGTGGCCTACCACTTCCGTGAGCCGTTGGGTGTGGTCGGGCAGATCATCCCGTTCAACTTCCCGTTGCTGATGGCGGCGTGGAAGCTGGCTCCGGCGCTCGCGGCGGGCAACTGCGTGGTCCTCAAGCCGGCGTCGCCGACGCCGTGGTCGATCCTGAAGCTGATGGAGGTCGTCGAGGACGTCGTCCCGCCCGGGGTGATCAACGTGGTGACCGGTCCGGGTGCGGAGATCGGCAAGGCGCTGGCGGCGAACCCGCGGATCGCCAAGATTGCGTTCACCGGTGAGACGGTGACCGGGCGGCTGATCATGCAGTACGCCGCCCAGAACCTGATCCCGTCGACCACCGAGCTGGGTGGCAAGTCCCCGAACATCTTCTTCGCCGACGTGATGGACCACGACGACGAGTTCTTGGACAAGGCCGTCGAGGGCCTGGTGCTGTATGCGTTCAACAAGGGTGAGGTGTGCACCGCACCGTCCCGGGCGCTGATCCACGAGGACATCTACGAGGAGTTCATGGCCCGCTGCCTGGCCCGGATCGCGGCGATCAAGCAGGGCGACCCGCTGGACACCGAGACGATGGTCGGCCCGCAGGTCTCCAAGGCCCAGATCGACAAGATCACCTCGTACGTGGCGATCGGCCTGGCCGAGGGCGCCGAGCTGCTCATCGGCGGCCACAAGGCCACCGTTGACCCGGCGTTCGCCGACGGGTACTTCTTCGAGCCCACGGTCCTGAAGGGCGAGAACAAGATGCGGGTGTTCCAGGAGGAGATCTTCGGCCCGGTGCTGGCGGTCACCACCTTCAAGGACGACGATGAGGCGCTGGACATCGCCAACGACACCCTCTACGGCCTGGGCGCCGGGGTCTGGACCCGCGACGGGAACCGGGCCTACAAGATGGGCCGCAAGATCAAGGCCGGCCGGGTCTGGACCAACTGCTACCACGCCTACCCGGCTGGTGCGGCGTTCGGCGGGTACAAGATCTCCGGCATCGGCCGGGAGAACCACGCCATGATGCTCGACCACTACAGCCAGACCAAGAACCTCCTGGTCAGCTACAGCACCAAGCCACTCGGCTTCTTCTAAAGGCCCGAAGATGTCCGAGTCGGTCATCCCGGCGCGCATCACGGCCACCCCGGCGGCGCGCGAGGCGCTCAGTCGCCAGCGCGCCGCCCGGGGCGCCCCCGTGATGTTCGTCCAGTCAGGCGGCTGCTGCGCGGGCAGCACCCCGATGTGTTACCCCGAAGGGGAGTTCGTCATCGGCGACGTCGACCTGCTGCTCGGGGATGTCGACGGCAGCCCGTTCTACATCGACAG
>JANOHS010000041.1:0-1621 GCA_031406655.1 Micrococcales bacterium | reverse complement strand
ACGCGTCGTACAACGGCCTCAGGTAGGGGTCGATCTTGTCGTTGAGCGTGCCCGGCAGGAAGCCGAGCCGCTCGCCGGCCTCGACCGCCGGGCGGGTCAGGATGATCCGGCTGACCTGCTTGTTCTGCAGCGCGGCGACCGCCTTGGCCACGGCCAGATAGGTCTTGCCGGTTCCGGCGGGACCGATCGCGAACACGATGGTGTGCTTGTCGATCGCGTCCACGTAGTGCTTCTGGTTCATGGTCTTGGGTCGGATGGTGCGCCCACGGTTGGAGAGGATGTTCATGGTGAGCACGTCCGCGGGACGCTCCTTGGTCTGGGCGCGCAGCATCGAGGCCGAACGCTCGACCGCATCACGGTTCAGCGGCTGGCCGGTCGCGAGGACGACGAGCAGCTCGTCGATCAGCCGCTCGAGAAGGGCCACCTCGGAGGGAGCACCAGAGACGTGGAACTCGTTGCCGCGCACGAGCAGGTCCAGGTGCGGGAAGGAGTGCTCCATGGCACGCAGCAACTCGTCACTGGGCCCGAGCAGCGTCACCATGGACAGCTCCGGTGGAAGCACGATGGTGTGCCTGGGCGAGTCATCAGTCATGTTGGGCCCAGTCTACGTGGGTTCTCAGCCCGGCGGCCACGTCATATCCCGGCCCCCGAGTACGTGCACATGGGCATGGAACACCACCTGGTGCGCCTGCGCGCCGGTGTTGAACACGGTGCGATAGCCAGCCTCGAGGCCCTCCTGCGCCGCCACCGCACCAACCGCCAGGAACAGCTCCGCCACTCCCTGCGGGGAGGACATCCCCAAGGCGACGACGTCCGGCTGGTGCTCCTTGGGAATCACCAGGACGTGGGTGGGCGCCTGCGGCTCGATGTCACGAAACGCCAGCGTCGTGGCCGTCTCGTGGACGATGTCGGCCCCGATCTGGCGGCTGACGATCTTGCAGAACAGGCAGTCGCTCGCTGCCGGATCCTGGTGGGTGCTCATGGGTCGAGCGTACGGCGAGTCAACCAGGTAATGCAGCCGCGCGTCATACCCGCGTGAGAACGTTGACCGTGACTGAACAAGGAGAGAGCGGTCCGGCCGTCCGCAGGTGGGATGCCGACGAGGCACTCACCGCGCTGTATGCCGCTCACTGGCACTCGCTCGTTCGCCTCTCGTGGCTGCTCGTCAGGGACCAGCACGTCGCCGAGGAGACGGTGCAGGACGCGTTCGTGGCGATGCACTCCCACTGGTCCCAGCTCCAGGACAAGAACCTCGCGCTGGCGTACCTTCGCCGCGCGGTGGTCAACAGCTCACGCTCGGTCCTGCGTCACCGCACCGTCGAGAACCGTTACCTGAGGGCCGAGACCAGCGCCCGGACCGCCTACGGGATGGCCACGGAGCCCAGCGCCGAGACGCGCGCGCTCGAGCACGCGACCGGCGACCGGCTGGTTGCCGCCCTGGGCCGGCTGCCCCGGCGACAGCGAGAGGTGCTGACCCTGCGTTACTACCTGGACCTCAGCGAGGCCCAGATCGCCGATGCGCTCGGCATCTCTGCCGGCTCGGTCAAGGCTCATGCCCATCGCGGTCTCAGCGGCCTGCGATCCGATGTGGAGGGAACCTCATGACCGGCAACGACATGTT
>JANOHS010000040.1:0-5867 GCA_031406655.1 Micrococcales bacterium | reverse complement strand
GGGGCCAGTGTGGTGAACCAGACGATCACATATTGGGTCTGGGGGATGGCGCCGGTGGCCTTGACCTGGACCCGGCCGGTGGCGGCGTTGACAGTGCCGAGCACTGTGGCTCCATCCAGGCTGTCCCCGGTAGCGGCATAGACCGTGACGTCGACCGGCCCGATGCCGAGATCGACCGTGACCTGGTTGACCGACGTCGGCTGGCCGAGGTCCAGACGCACACCCAGGCCCTTCTTGCCCAGGCCTCCGAAGCTGGTCGAGCCGTAGCCCTCGGAGGTCCACGAGGTCGCGAGGTCGCCGTCGTACACCCGTGGGGCCTGGGTGTTCTTCTCCTGCCCGTCGCCCTGAGGGTCGAAACCAGTGGCCGAGAGGATGGCGATCGGTAGCCCTGCGGACGGCTCCGGCTGGTCGGGCGCCGTCGGCTCAGCGGTGACTGGTGGCGGCTTGACGGCGACGGTGGGCTTGGGGGTGGAGCTGGGCAGGCCGCTGCCCTCGCCCAGACCCTGGAAGCCGCAGTAGCCGACGAGCAGCGACAACGCAAGGAACGTGGCGACGATCAGCACGACGACCTTGGACTGGTCGCGGCTGGGGTCCAGTGCGGTCGAGGCGGGAAGCAGCGGCAGCGGTGGCTCGGCAGTCTCGGCGCGCGACGACAGCGCCTCACGCAGCGTCATCCGGCCAGCGCCGGGGTCGGACTCCCCGGGGGCCGTGCCAGCCACTGCGGCCTTGTCCGCCGCCGCCCTGGCGAAGGATCCGACCTTGCCCACGATGAGGCCGACGGCTGCTCCGGCCTCAGCCACGACGGTGTCAACAGCCTTGGTAGCGGCCGCACCTGCCGCCACGGCCCTTTCCCCTGCGCCCACCGGGGCTTCCGGTGCCGGGCCGTCGGCCTGGGGCACGATCTCGGTCGACCCGTTCGACGGGCCCGGCGCGGAGATGATCAGGGTGGGGTCGACCGCGACGCGGTGAACCTGCCCACGCGACCACGGGGCGATCTGGCTGGCGAAGTCGCCCGGTGTCAGCGGACCGGTGTCCTCGTTGAGGGTCATGCGGCACAGGGCGTCGAGATCGCCCGGGACCCCGGCGGCGATCTCGGACGGCGCGGCAACCCCCCCGACCACCCGGGGCGCGGGCTCGATGCCGGGGACCCGCTCCTCCAAGGGCCAGCGACCGGTCAGTGCCGCATAGGCCAGCCCGACAACACAGACGGCGTCCCGACGCGACGCCGCAGCCGGGTCGGGCTCCTGGGCATCCTCGATCGCGGCGGCAACGGCCACGCCGCTGAGCTTGATCGTGCCGTCGGGGGCGCGCAGCACGTGGTGGGGAGTGAGTCGTAGGTGGTGCAGCCCTCGTTGGCGCGCGGTCTCCAGGGCACTGGCGACCTCGCCGACGATCCGGCGGGCCTCCTCAGCGGGCAGTGTGCCCCGCAGCAGGATGGCGGCCAGGGACTGGGCATCGTCCATCCCCTCCTCGATGAAGTAGGAGTTGCCGTCCTGGGTGCCGACATCCAGGATGCGGACAAGCCGGGTGTCCTCAACGCCTGCGGCTCGCCGCGCAGCATCCAGGATGCCCGCACGGTTGGGGTGATCGGCGTCGACGACGGTCAGTGCCACCTGGCGCTCGAGCGTGGTGTCGTGGGCGGTCCAGCGCTCGATGTCCGGTCCCTGCCTGAGACGGCGGCGCAGGGAGTAGCGACCTCCGAGGGTCGTTCCTGGGCCTATACCGTGCACCCTCGCTCCTTGTCCGTGCCGTGCCCGATCTGCGTGTGGGTCCTCATCCTAGAGTGCGTTCCCCGCCCGGATCCCGGGATGCGTTCAGCGCCCGGGCAGGATCCGGCGTACCCGCTCCAGGACCGGCGAGACCAGGTCGTCGATCTCGCGGACGCCGAGCCAGCGCGCGGCCCCCACGTAGGTTGCGGCGAACACCAGGGCGCCGGTCAGCAGCGCAACGGGGTTGTACAGGTTCCCCTGGAGGATCTGTCCCAGACCCAGGAGCACGAGGTATGCCGCGGCGGCGGACAGCAGCGACGCCAGCCCGATCCGGACGTAGGTGCGGGTGACGTCTCGCAGGGGCAGACCCTGGAGCCGGCGCCGGGCCAGGACCAGACCGACCGCCATACCGGCGAGGTTGCTGAGGGCCTGACCTGCGCCGACTCCCACCGCGATCCAGCGCAACGGCAGCAGCAGACTGGCCAGGTTGGCAGCCGTGGCGACCGCGGTGACCACGAGCTGCAACCTGAAGGGCGTCCTGGCGTCCTCGAACGCGTAGAAGACCCGCTGCAGCAGATACAGGACGCCGAAGGGCACCAGCCCCACCATCATGGCCATCATCACCGTAGCGATGCCGCGGGTGCTGGACTCGCTGCTTCCCTGGTAGAGGGTGGCCGTCGCGGCGAAGCCCAGGACGAAGGCGCCCACGGTGGCGGGGATGGTGGCCACGGCGGTGAGACGCATGCCCCTGTCCACGTCGGCTCGGACCTCACCAAGGTCGCCGGCATGGGCCGCCCTGGACATGCGGGTGAACAGCGCGGTCACCAGCGAGACGGTGACCAGCGAGTGGGGGAGCATGAAGATCAGGAAGGCGTTGGTGTACGAGATCTTGCCGGGGACCTCCAGCCCCGCCAGGACCCCCGCCTGCCCGGCGTGGGTGAGGACCCGGGAGGTGATGACGAAACCAGCTGCCGCGACCCCCGTGGCCGCGAATGTCCACAGGGCTACGGTGGACGCCGTCCGCAGGCCAACCCCGCGAACGCCCCACCGCGGCCTGAACCGGAACCCGGACCGCCAGAGCGGGACGACGAGCACGAGGGCCTGGGCGGCGACTCCAGCCGTCGCGCTTCCGGCCAGCACCCAGACCATCGGGGCGGTCCAGTCGGCGGCGTCGGCCGGATGTGGGTACCGCACCAGGAAATAGGCCATCCCGCCGATCGCCACGATGTTCGCGAGGGCGGGGGCCCACATGAACGCCGCGAAGCGGTTGCGGGCGTTGAGCACCTGACCCAGGAGCGTGTAGAGCCCGTAGAAGAAGATCTGCGGCATGCAGATCAGCGCGAAGGCGATGCTCAGCGACCGCACATCCGCGTCCCAGTCCGGCGTGCTGTAGAGCCCGACCAGCAGCCCGGCGGCCAGGGTGAACACGATGGCGACGACCGCGATACCGATGATCGCGATGGTGAGCAGACGGTCGACATACTCTCGTCCGCCGTCGGCATGGCTGGCGGCCTTGGTGATCTGCGGAACGAGCACCGCGTTGAGGACTCCACCGGCAAGCAGCAGGTAGATGATGTTGGGCAGGGTGTTGGCGACATCCCAGGCGTCACCCGTCAGAAGGGCCCCCACGACGGCCAGCTGCATCGAGGCCCGGACCACGCCGAGGACCCGCGAGGCGACGGTGCCGGCCGCCATACCTGCTGTGGAGCGGGCCAGGCTGGCGCCCTCGGTGACGGGCTCAGACATCGAGGGTGATCTCCTGCGCGGCCGGGCGGGCGGCTCGGGTGGAGCCCCGTCGCAGGGAACGATAGGTGCCCAGCACGAGGATGAAGCCGGCCGCTGCGCCAAGAACCCAGTAGATCCAGGTGCTGGTCGGTTGCACGCGTACGTCGACGCGGGCGTTCTGCCCCAGCGGTGTGCCGTTCGGTGTGGTCAGCACGGCCTCGATGGGGACCAGCCCGGCGGCGATGGCGGTCACCTGAAGCGGCACGTTTGTACGGCTCTTCGCGCCGATCCGCAGCGGCCCGGGCTGCTTCTCGATCCGAAGCCGTGGCTGGCCCGGTGTCAGGACCAGGCGCACATCGTGGACGGGGACGGGGAGGTCGTTGACCACCGTGATCTGCAGGACGCCCTTGTCGGCGAAGAAGTTCACCGAGCTCGGCGCCACGCGCACGCCCCGGCTGACTGATCTGATCGCCGCCTGCGTGGCCGAGTCGATCGCGGTGAGCCCGGGCCGGTGACCGCGCCAGCGCACGGACAGGATCTGGTCCTGGGCATCGGCCCAGCGCGCACGGAAGGGCTCAGCGTCGTCCCGGATGCTCGCCACGCCGGAGATGGCGGCTTGCGTGCGCGAGATGGCCCCGAGCCGGGCGGTGGTCAGCGGGGAGGCGCCCGGGTTCAGCGGGTCAGCAGCCGTCAGCGGCGCCGGCCGCACGATCGTGCCCACGCCGGGGACCTCCGGGTCGGCTGCCCTGCTCGCGGTGAGCAGCTCGTCGGTCGTCGTCGCGATGAGCCAGGGGGCTGCGGCTATGGCGGAGAAGAAGGAGGCGAGCACGGCGGGGTCGCCGGCGAACGTCCGGGGCGCCGCCACCAGCACCGACCGGTCAGGGGTGCCCGGCCGCTCACCGAGCAGGGCCAGGGAGTCCGCCAGGAACCGCTGGATGGTGATCGCACCGGTAAGCCCCGAGGAGGTCTGGGCGAAGGTCCTGCTCAGGGCGTCGTCGTAGGCCAGCAGGGGCAGCCCGTCGTTGGACCTGCGGCTCGCATCGTTCGTGTAGGCGCTGTTGGTTGCCAGGGTCGAGGCAGAGACGACTGCGGCGGTGAGCCCCGGGGAGGCGAAGGCCGCACTCAGCTGCTTCTCGCGCACGGCGGTCACCGCACCGGCGACCGGCCACGCGATGTCGGTGCGCGCCGGGCCGATGGCGGCATCCAGGGTGGAGGTGCGGGTGATCAGCGGCACGAGCGCGCGGCTGCCGGAGGGGAGGGGGAGCAGGGCGGCGAGGTCCGGGTCGGCATACGGCAAGGACCAGAGGGTATGGCGCGGAGCGGCGTTGCTGAGCCGGTCCGCGAGCGCTGTGGTCGCGGTGGTCACCGGGTCCGGGGGCGTCTGGTCACCCTGGGTCGGCGCTGTTGAGGGGGTGGCTGAGGTGGAGGGAGTGGGGCTCGGCGTTGCTGAGGCGGTCGCCGACCCCGCGGCCGGTGGCGGGCCGAGGATCGCGGGATCGATCGCCCAGGTCACCGGCGGGCTGTCGGTACCGGTGATCAGGCGGTCAAGGCGTGAGCCCGGCCCGATGGCTCTGGTCCACGCCGCAGTCCTGGCGGGGCTGTTCACGCCGTGCAGCGCGGGGTCGGGATCGAGGGTGAGGGGCACCAGCCAGGCGATGCCGAACGGTTCGTAGGCCTTGATCGAGGACAGCGTGGGCAGGAACGTGTTCAGGCTGCCGAGCTCCACGGACTGGCTGCTCCCGTCGGCAGTTGTCCCCACCACGTCGACGCGCAGGGGCAGGACCGCGAACGACTCGCGGTGCGGGATCGCCGGGGCGGGGATGGTGAGGGTGAACGCCGCGACAGCACCGACCGCCAGATCGGGACCGAGCGAGGTGGAGGCGACCTCTCCGAGCGATCGCTCCCCGGTTCCGGCGGCCCACTCGGACACCGCATCGCGTCTGACCAGGGGGCTCTCCCCGAGGAAGGCGTGCGCCACCCCTCCGGCGATCGGCACCGAACCGGTGTTCTGCACGGTTCCCGAGATGGTGACCGAGGCCCGTGGGACCGCGACCGTCGGCGTGATGCTGGTCAGGGACAGCGTCACCGACCCGGTCGCGGTTGCGGTGCTGGTGCTGGCGAAAGTCGTGCCGGGGGCGGTCGAGTGGCTTCTTGCCCAGGCGCTGGGGACCGAGGCGGCAGCCGGCAGCACGCCGAGGGCAAGCAGGGTGGCGGAGGCGACCAGCCGGGATACGTGAGTGGACGGTCGGTGTCCGGTCACGCCTCGCCCGCCAGTCGTTCCCACGCGGTCTGGGCAATCCGTCGTTCGTTGGGGAAGGTCAGCTGGGAGTGGACGTCCAGCAGGGGGAACCACGCCACGTCGATGGCCTCGGCATCCGGGTCACCCTCGATGCTGAGCTTGCCACCGGTCGCCTCGAGCAGGTAGTGGTGGAC
>JANOHS010000022.1:0-10265 GCA_031406655.1 Micrococcales bacterium | reverse complement strand
GCGACCCGCCGGGCGCCCGACGACCTGGCAGCGGCGATCGCGGCGGAGCCGGACGCGCAGGCGATGTTCGACGTGCTCACGAGCGCCAACCGGTTCGCGCTGATCCATCGCGTCGAGAGCATGAAGCGCGCTGAGAGCCGGACCCGCAAGATCACCGAGATGGTGGAGATGCTGGCGCGCGGCGAGACGCTCTACCCGCAGAAGGCGGGTCACCCCGGACGGGCAGGCCAGGGCGCCGACGCCCGGCAGTAGGGTCGCCCATGACCAAGTGGGAGTACCTGACGGCGCCGATCCTGACGCACGCCGCGAATCAGATCCTCGACACTTCGGCTCCGAGGGCTGGGAGCTGGTGCAGATCGCGCCAGGCATGAACCCAAGCTGGCCGAGCTGGGCATCACAGTCCCTGCGTGGTGCCGCCCGTGGTCGTCTACCAGTCCGCCGTGCGTGACGGCGACCGCGTGTTCACCTCCGGACAGCTGCCCATGAAGGACAGTCAGCTGATGACGTCCGGCAAGCTCGGCGGGGCCGTGTCCATGCTGAGTGCCATGAGCCCCATGCGACCCAGGCGAACGGGCTCTCTTGCCAAAGCGGGGAACTTGGTCCCGTGCCCATCGGTGATCGGTCACCGCTCATGTGCGGGCAATGACGCGGTGCGTTATCTCATGGACTTCATTCCGTGGCGCTCGTGTTACGGGCGAGCGGGTCGCCGTTCGTCATGAGTGTTGACAGTTGCTCCACTGCAACTTCCAGGCCGCGCTCGTGCAGCAGGTGGGTTCTGGCCATGGTTGCCCCGGTGAGCCATTGAGCGGCCTGAGCGGGCCGGGTAAGGGTGGTGATGAGCTCGGCCAGGCGGTCAACGCTGAGTTTGCTGCGTTTGATCGGTGCGGGGCCGGCGCCGAGAGCGTGGATGCGACGTCCGTGGTACGGCTGGTCGACGCCGAAGGCCACGACGCCATTGGGTACTCCTGCCAGGAGTGCCTCTGCTGTGGTGCCGGCGCCACCGTGGTGGATGATGGCGGCCATCTGTGGGAAGAGCCATCGGTAGGGCGCCTCGCGAAGGACGTACACATCTTCCGGTGAGTCTTCAGGTGAGTCGTCAGGCTCACACCATCCATACGCCGGCCGGATCACTGCGCGACGGCCGGACTGGCGCGCGGCCTGCGTCATGAGCAACACGTCGGCGCTCGGATCAGCGCTGGGCATGCTGCCGAAGCCTATGAAGACCGGCGGATCCCCGGCGGCCAGGAACTCCTTCAGATCCGCGGGCGGGTCCCAGGCCGGGCTCTGGTCGAACCAGATGCCGGTCTGGCAGATGTTGCCGGGCCAGTCGCCCGGTGGCGGGGTCACGCGGGGGCTGGTGGTGAGCAGCGTTGGGACCGTCCGGAGCATCTTGACGAACCCCAGCGGCCGGGTCCGTGGCAGGTTCAGCTGATCCCGCAGGTGTCTCCCGGTCGTGGTCATCATCGGCGCGCCCACCGCGAGGGCGATTTGTCCGGCCCATCTGTTCAAAACGGTCTTACCTTGTGGCCGGATCGAGAACACTGTGCTGGGGCCGGAGCCCGTGGGCAGTATTGGCGCCGTGAGCATGTGAACGGCAAGACAGCCGCGCGCTTCCTGCAGGGCTACCGCGTCGTCGATCGACAACACGCCCCCGACGACGAGGTCGCCTGAATCGACCGCCGCCATCTCGGCGACGGCGACCGCAGGCGCGACGTCGGCAAGCCCAGCGCTGACGGCGCGCTGGTAAGACATCCCGCCACGGGCCATCTTGCGAGCCGTCTCCGCGGCAGCAGGCCCGGTGTCTTCGAACTTCCCGTCGATCGGCATGAACATCAGTCCCGCCGCCTCGACGAGCGGGGCGAACTCCCGCAGTGCGACGACCATCACCGGCTTGCCTAAGGGCTGAAGTACCTTGCCCAGTG
Source organism: Micrococcales bacterium (assembly GCA_031406655.1). Classification (GTDB taxonomy): domain Bacteria; phylum Actinomycetota; class Actinomycetes; order Actinomycetales; family Dermatophilaceae; genus UBA4719. The sequence continues at coordinate 8,343 of JANOHS010000022.1, read as the reverse complement.
CGACCATCGGCTGGACATCACCGCGTGACCCCAGCGCCAGTAGTACCACCTTCATGACGACACCCCCGCGGAAGACCCGGCACGCTCGAAGGGGCGAGTCTGGGCCGTGATCAGATCGCGCAAACCCTGAGCCATCTCAGCGGCTGACCCGACGCCGACCGCAAGAGCGAAGGTGGCACTGAAGAAGACGGCGTAGATAGCACCGGCAGCAAGGACGGCCTCCGAAGCGCCTGGTTCACCTCCAGAGTGCTCCACGCACCGGGCCGCGACCCCGGCGCAGATGACGTCGATCTGACCCGCGCTGGTGGCGTGGGCGCTGTCGGCACGCAGGTAGGCGATCAGATAGGCCCGGGTGAGCTCCGAGTTCTCGGCGATCCGGGTCAGCGAAGGCTCGAAGACCCCCCAGATCTCGGCCGCCAAGGTCGTCGTCCCGACAGGCTCACCGCTCAACCTCTCCAGGCCGCCACCAACCAGGGCGAAGGCGTTCTCCTCCATGACATCAAGGAAAAGCGTCGCCTTGTCACCGGCGAGGGCCACGGTGCCGACCGACACGCCGGCGGCGGCAGCGATGTCGCGAACGGACGTCGCGTCGAACCCCCGGGTGCGGAACAGCTCCGCGGCGGCACTGCGCACCTTCGACTGTCGTCGCTCCCCGCCCTGCTGACGAATCCCGAGAGGCTTCACACACACCACTTTCCCAGAGTTGAACATGTTCACTGAACGCGTTCGACCATAGCCCCCGCCTCTCTTGACAGCAAACTGAACGAACTGCATCAGCCTCCTGGCGCATTGCTTGCTGCAAGGGCGATGCCATGGCTGCGAGCCGCGCGTGCCGACCTGATCCACGCGCAGCCGTATCCGTTCGTCACTCTCTACACACGTCGCCGGACACCAGACACGGTCCGCAAAAGGAACGATGACCGGACCATCCTGGGAGCCACGAGTTGTTCCTCACGACCGTCCCGCAGGGGATCGTCGACCGGAACCAGCTCTCAGGGATGGTCGGACGACTCCTCAGGCGCTGGGGTACGACTACGTTATGGAAAATGACGAGCATGCACGCCCATCGCCCGGAGGCAAGTCCCGACCACCCGGACCTGCGCGACTACGTGGGCTGGCACGCGGAATACGACGATCCCGGGTCGAGTCTCTCGGTGCGGCTGCGCCACGTCCAGCGAGCCATCGTCGAGTGGCTAGACCGCACATCCGGCCCGGTTCGCGTGCTCAGTGCGTGCGCTGGCCAAGGCCACGACATTTTGGGTGCGCTCGAGGAACGCAGCCAAACGGATCGTGCCCGAGTGACCGGCGCCCTCATCGAGATCGACCCGACGAACGTCGCCATTGCCCGGGACCGCATCGTGCACCTCGACCTTGACCTGACCGTCGTTGAAGCTGACGCCGGGACCACCGATACGTATCTCGGTCTGGTACCCGCAGACCTCCTGCTCCTGAGTGGGATAATGGGAAATATCTCCGCACCCGACATCGAGCGCCTTGTACGCATGTCCCCTCAGTTCTGCGCGCCGGGAGCTACGGTCATCTGGACTCGGGGCGCACAGGATCCGGACCTCGGACCCGACATCCGCCGATGGTTCGATCAGACGGGGTTCGAGGAACTGTCCTGCCAGGAATGGATCGAAGGCACGAGCATGCGGGTCGGCGTGAATCGCCTCATCACACCACCCCCGCCGCTGCGCCCCCGTGAGGTGATCTTCACCTTCTACCGCTGACCGACGCGCGCCACCCGGTTCCGCAACCGGATCGGTCAGCGGTGCGGCCGAAAGCGACGACGAGGGCCTGGCCGCGGTTGACCACCAGGACGCCAAATACCAAATACATCGGGCGGTGGTCGCCTCGCTGCCGCGCCGCTGGAGATAGCTAGCTGACCGTTCGAGGGCGCCGCCCGCGCCGCCGGTCAGCGGGGATCGATCCGGAACACGGGGTACCGATCGGCCATCGTGTCGAACTCGGACAACGGGGCGCCGGGCGCCACCGGGAAATGCCGGCGGCCGCTTTGGGCGATCCGTACGTACTCCTTGAGCACCGGCGAGCGTTGTGACGTGGGGATCTCTACGAGACGGACACTACGCCTGCGTCCGTGGCGGATCACCGCGTCGGGGTTGGCCCGAGCGTTCCTCACCCAGCTGGAGTTGTTGCCCAGCATCGAGACCAGGTAGTGATTGCCGCTGTACTGCGGCATGACCAGGACGGTGGTGCGGATACGGCCGGTGCTGCGTCCGGTGACCTCGAGGGCCACCATCGAGCGCGGCGGAAGACCCGCGACGGCCAACCACCCTTGGATGTGGTTGACGACGCGCGCCAACCGTGTGGGGCGCCAGTCGCGATAGAGCCAGCGCATGATTCGACCCTGCTCCGCAGGGTCGGAGACGTTGTTCACGGAGCCAATAGTGGCACCGGCCGGATCTGCGAGCGACGTGGGTGAGTGATTGCTGGATGTGGGTCACGACGCGGCCCCCGCTGAGTCACCCCCGAAAAAGGAACGTGGAGCGGTGTCCGAATGTCCTCGACGCTATCCGCGGGTCGTCCCGTAGGAGTGTGCCTGCGGGACACCGCGCAAAACCGTCAGCCGACCGTGCTGCCGAGGTCCATGACCTTGCGAGCCCGCTCTCGCTCCACTGCCCGGTAGACAGTAGAGCGGGCGACGCCGAACAAGTCGGCGAGCTCAGCGGTGCTGTGATCACCGCCCTTGACCAGGGCCACCAGATGCGCTTCTTGCCGTTGATTGAGTTTAGGCTGCTTGCCGCGCAGACGCCCTTTGGCCTTGGCGACCTTCATCCCTTCCCGGGTGCGCAGCCGGATCAGGTCGGACTCGAACTCTGCAACCATCGCGAGCACATTGAAGAGCAACCGACCAACCGGGTCCGATGGGTCGTACACCGAACCGCCCAGGTTGAGCCGAACTTGCCGCACGGTGAGCTCGTCGGCGATGGCCCTCGCGTCGGGCAGCGACCGGGCAAGCCGGTCGAGCTTGGTCACCACCAAGGTGTCACCTTTACGGCAAGCGGCCAGTGCCTCACGCAGACCAGGAAGTTCCCGGTTGGTGCCGGTCAGGCCGTGGTCGACGTAGATCCGGTTGGCGGCACACCAAGTGCGGCGAGGCCATCGCGTTGGGCGGTCAGGTCCTGCTGATCGGTGGAGCATCGGGCGTACCCGATGAGTAGCGCCGCCATGGCGCACCTCCTGCAACTTGGCCGGGCCGGCGCAGCGCCCCGGCTACCGGCGACGGCCGAGGCCGCTTGCCTCACCCCCACCCCACCTCCCACGGTCCGCGACAGGATCGCCTTCAGACACGGCCTTGGCAACCTGGACGGCCCTCGCCATCCGGTCCTGAGCCACCCTGGCACCCGCATGAGCTCTTACCAGCAGCGAGACCGCCTACACGGCAGCGTCCATCCAGTTGCGGGCCTCGATCCGGTAGGTGAGGCTCGTCCGTCCACTCCCGTCGGTTCTTGAATCCGATCGCACTCCACCGATCTTCTCGACAGCACGCTGCGAGCGGAGGTTGTCGGGCCCGACGAGAAATATGACGCTGCTGACGAACTTGAAGGCATGGTGAAGCATGAGATGTTTGAGTTCCCGGTTACAGATGCCGCCCCAGTGAGACCTGGCAAGGAACGTCCAGCCGATCTCGATCTCATCCCGCTTCTCGTCATAGCCGTGGTACCGCGAGGACCCGATGATCCGGTGGACTCTGCTGTCAATGACGATCAACGCGCTGTGGGAATCCAAGGCGTCTTGAAAGAAGCACTTGAAAACCTCTTCTTGGTATCGATCTTTGTCAGGGTGTTGTTCCCAGACGAGCGGGTCTGCGGCGACGGCACACAGGTCTTCAAAATCTTCCTCACAGAGCGGTCTGAGTTCGATGAGTCCGCCTTGCAGACATGGCTGGAAGTCAAATGGCATCTTGAAAACCCAACAGGGTTGAGGTGCGTGGACGAGGTGCATGGCGAAACGCGACGTGTCGTGAGAGCGCAGAAGACGATCACGGCTTGATCATTCGGCCGGCCTGCGAAAAGCCGACCTGAAGGAGACCTCACGATGAGCGCCAATGCCAGTATCGACTCTATCGACTCCTTGCCAAGCGCCCGGGCGGGCAGGCAGCGCCTCTCCTGTACCTAAACGCTTGACGGCGGCACCTTCCGGGTGAGGACCGGCAACTGGGAATGACGAAAACCATGTTTGTGCGAGGTCACCGCACCCTCTGGTGGTGTCCGTTCACCGATCCCTTTGCGGGGTTCGCCGCGACCGTGTCGCCATCGCCTCAACGGCCCTGGGAAGCGGTCATCGAGTGACCTGTGAGACGGGTCGGCGCGGGCTGGGCCTGGCTTCGCGCATTGGGTATCCGACCCGGAATACGACCAGCGGTTGGGCCCCTGCGGGAAGCAGTTCGGCGAAGCGCGCCGCAAAGGTGGCTGGCGCGCCGGTGGCGCGTTCCCGGTCGATGCGTTCGGTGATCTGGTTCATGTGCTGAAGGGCCAGACCGCGGTGGGTGGCGCTCAGGTGAATGCGTTGCAGCAGCCGTCCGCCGAGCAGCTGCGTTGTGGCGTCGTAGGGGTCTGCCACGATGATGACGCCGTACGCGGCGGCGGTCTTGGTGTGGACATCGCGGGTCTGGTTGACCCAGAACGTGTCGCCGGCGGCCCGAGACGAGGCGGGGAGCATCTTCGCCATGCTCAGCATGACGGGCGACATGCCTTGGGCGTCCAGCGTGAGCCCGTCTCGGTGTCGTTGGATGTCTTCGTAGCTCGAGCGGAACCAGGCGAAGGAGTCCCGGGACTGTTGCTGGTCATGGGTGATGGCCAACGCCGCGTCGACCATGAGCCGACCCAGCGCCGCCTTCGGTTCGCGCTCGGTGACCCAGTGCACGCTCACCCCTGGCAGCCCTGCCACGTCGACGATGCCGGTGAGAACGTCGAGCGGTACCTCGCGTGCCTCATACGCGCCACGGTTGGTGTGACGGTTGCCGATCGCGTCGTACAGCACCGAATGTTCGGGTGCGACCTGGGCGAGCTCGACGTGGGCAGCCAAGGCGCCGCTGGACCCGTTCGGGAGGAGTGTGACGGCCGGCGCGAGCCCTCGGGCTCGCGATGCGAGGGCCAAGTTCTCGATGGCGCAGCCCAGCCCGACGTTCGTCTCGCGACCCAGTGCGTCCAACGTGCCGGTGCGGCGAGCCGGGTCGGCATACACCTCGACGTCGGTGTCGGTGACGTGAAAGGCCCAGGCCTGGCTGTTGTGCGGATTCGCAGCCAGAACCGCGGCCGCGACAGAGCCGAGAGCGCCTTCGGCGTCCTGCCAGTGCTGCCAGGGATCGAAGGCGTGGCCGCGGCCCGGTGCCAACGCACCGGTGTCGTACGCCCGGTAGCTCAACGCGCCCGTGCCCGCGACGACGATCGTGGCCCCGCCGGCCGCGGCAGCTTTCAGTACGGACCGGCGCCCCGGCCGGGCCTTTGGCGCGACGTCGGGGAGAGGCTCCGGCCTGGCAGCGTGCTTGGGCACTGGGAGGTACCAGGAGAGCACCACCACCAGGAGTCCGGTCAGCAGGTACAAGCCCTGCAGCCAGCTGAAGCCTCGGACCAGGATCGTCTCTCCGGCGATCCAACCCACCATGATGACGCCCGCTGCGGCGCTGATGAGTCGTGATCGGACTGCGTGAGCCCGGAGGGCGATGGCCCCAGCGAGCGCGCTGCCGCCGATGATGATGCCAAGGAACAGACCGGGGATGACGAACGAGTCAAACGGCGTGTGCCGCAGCAGCATGGTTGGCACGGGAAGGGTCCCGGTTACCAGCCCAATCCCACCACCGATGGCAGATAGTGCGTTGAAGAGCAATACACCTTTGAGAGTCTTGTCCTTGCGTGACATGGTGCAGACCTTCCCTTTCGTCTACGCGTTCGTGGTGATGGTTGGCCGGCCCGGCGGGGTCGGGATCGCGCGACGGTCACCCCGAGGTGATCGCTTCGAGCACGGGCAGGCGGGCCGCGCGCATGGCGGGCCAGAGGGGCGCCGGGCTCGGCCATGGACACACCGGCGTGTTTGGGGGCCAGGAGTGCCTGGCAGACGAAGAACGCCGCCAGGCAGGACGCGATGCTGACGCTGGCCACAATGGCACTGAAGGTCGCGACTTTGGCCATGAGCAGCAGGCGCCGCTGAGGGGTTGCCCGAACGTCAATTTGACGGCTCCGGTTGGATATTCGCCGTAGCATTTGGTCAGGTGCGTGGCCTCGATCATGCCGGTCGCCGAGGTCGGTGCTGGCCGCGCACCATCAGCGGTACGGCGATGGCCAGAGCCAGTAGCGCGAGCACTGCTGGCACGACTGCCCAATAGGTGAGCGCAGTGAAGGGCACGACTCCGATCGCTAACAGAATCCAGGAAAGTGTGCGTGAGCGTGGGGCCAGCCAAGGTGCGGCGATAAGCGCGAGTCCGCCGATGACACCGATGACGGCGGTCGTGGCCGGTGCGCTCACTGCCATCAGCACTTCCGCCGCGCCAAGTACGCTAACCAGTCCGGCGAGCCAATGAGCTCGGATCATGGCGAGGTAATCCTGTCTGGATTCGGCGGCGAGGGTGAATGCGGTGGCGCAGAGCAGCAGCGGCCCGGGAAGCCACCACATCCGGCCGACGGTGCTAAAGCACAACCCGGCGGGGATGAGCAGACCGATCGACAATGCGAGACGGCGGCCGGCGTCGCGCCGTGGCAGCCGAACCAATCGCAGGGCGCATCCCCCAGCGAGCGCGCTGAGCACAACGGTGAGAAGGCCGAGAGCGACGGGACTGTCCTTGTCGCCGGTCCAGTTCGGTATACGGCTACCGAAGCTGGCTTGGACAACTCCAGCGACGACCCCCAGCCCGGCCCCGGCCAGAGCGAGCTGGGTCGCCACCCGTGTGTGGAGTTTCATCAGCGTTGGACCCCGCTCACGGGTCGACGGGGACTTCGGCGCGCGGCCCGTTCGGGGTAGCCGATGCGGAAGGCCACCAACGCCTGCCCGCTGGTTGAGCCGAGGATGTTTGCCAGGCGCGGCGCGAACGTGGGGGCTAAACCCAGAATAGTTTCCCGGTCGATCCGTTCGGTGATCTGGTTCATGTGCTGCAAAGCCATCCCCCGATGGGTGACGTCCAGGTGGATACGTTGCAGTAGCCGGCCTGCGGTGATGCGGTCCGTCGCATCTGAGGTGGATGGGACGGTGATTACCCCGTAGGCGGCGGCGGTCTTGGTGTGCACTGAGCGCGTCTGATTGAGCCAGAAGGTGTCACCTGCGGTGCGCGAGCTAGCTGGTAGCAGTTTGGCCAGGGCCGTCAGCATCGGGCTCAGACCTTGCCCGTCCAGGGTCAGACCGTCTCTGTGCTTCTCGATGGCGTCGGCGTTGGATCGGAACAAGACGAACGCGTCACGGGACTGTTGCGCGTCCTCGGTGATCGCGCGGGCCGCGTCCACCATCAAGGTGCCCGTAGTGGCCAGCTCGGCGGGCGTCGTCAGCCAATGCACGGCGACGTTGGGCAAGCCGGTGTTCTGGCTTGCCAACGCGGTCAGCACTTTCGCAGAAACAGCGCGCTGCTGGTACGGGCCCCGATTGGAATGCCGTGACCCGATCGCCTCGTACAGCGCCGAAGTAGCGGCTGCCGCTCCGGGGGTGAGGACCAGGCGGCCCACATGGGTTGGGTCCGCGTCCGGCAGCACGGTGAGGTTCGCGTGATAGCTGCGTGACTGTGCTGCAAGCACCATATTCTCCAGGACACATCCGAGGCCCACATACATTTCCCGCTGCAGACCGTCGACAGTCCCGGTACCGCGACTGGTGTCAGCGAACAGGTCGATACTCGTATCACTGACCTGGAATTGCCACGCTTGAGCGTTGTGCGGATTTGCCGCGAGAATGGCCGCACCGACGATGCCCATCGGCCCCGGCTGCTTCCAATGGCTCCAGGCGTCGTAGGCGCTACCCCCGTCGGGGTTCAGAGCCCGCGTATCGAATACGCGGTAGCTGGCCGCGCCGGTTCCAACGACAGCGATCGTCGCCCCAGCCACCGCGGCACCCTTCAGAATGTCGCGCCTGCTCACCGAGCCCTTGCTGCCGGGCGCCGGCTCGCCGGCCGAGTCGTGCATCTCACCAACTGTCGTCATCGTGTCCTTCCTACCCCCAAGCGCAGCGCTGAGCGGTTTGTTGCGCTGAGTCGTCAAAGGACTCGGTCCAGGTTCCGGCAGTACCAGATGAGCGGCAGGGCGCTGATCACGGCGACGACGGCGAAGACCGGCACCATCGACATTGACGCTGCGTTGGACAAGGGAGCGGCTTGCGAGCCGAACCATTGGTCTGTCGCGATTC
>JANOHS010000012.1:0-5819 GCA_031406655.1 Micrococcales bacterium | reverse complement strand
CCGCCGACCTGTTCGCCATGGGCCCCACCGACTCCGACGTCTGGAACGGCATCATCGCCCCGGTCGAGCCAGAACTTCAGCACGTCCTCGAACTCGGCGCGGACCTGCGGGTTGTCCCAGTTGAAGTCCGGCTGCTTGGGGTCGAACAGGTGGAGGTACCACTGGCCCTTCTTTTCACCAGTGTCGCCAGTGTCATCAGCACCCGCGACAGAGCTGACGCGGGTCCAGGCCTGGCCGCCGAAGACGCACAGCCAGTTGTTCGGCGGCAGGTCCCCGCCGGGCCCGCGGCCGTCGCGGAACCAGTAGCGCTCGCGCTCGGCGCTGCCCGGGCCGGCGGCCAGCGCCGCCTGGAACCACTCGTGCTCGTCGGAGGAGTGGTTGGGAACGAGGTCCACGATGACCTTCAGGCCGAGGTCTCGGGCGGCAGCAAGAAGCTTGTCGGCGTCGGCCAGCGTGCCGAAGAGCGGGTCGACGTCTCGGTAGTCGGCCACGTCATACCCGGCGTCGGCCTGGGGTGAGGTGTAGAACGGCGAGAGCCAGATCGCGTCCACCCCGAGGTCACGCAGGTAGGGGAGGCGTGCCGTGATGCCGGGCAGGTCGCCGACCCCGTCACCGTCGGCGTCGGCCCACGAGCGGGGGTAGATCTGGTAGATCACGGCAGAGCGCCACCACGGCGAGTCCGCCGGCAGTGCCGCATGCACGAGCGAGGTCGAGGCACCCGGGACGGGCGGGTCGGCGGCGGTCATGTCATTCCTCCAGGGTGTTGACCATGGACTGGGCCGCACGGTCGAGGTAGTCGCGCAGGATCAGGTCGTTCTCCGGGGCGAGGTCAAGGGTGTCCACCGCGGCCATGATGTGGGTCAGCCACCGGTCGCGCTGGGTGGGCGTGATCCGGAACGGGTGATGGCGCATCCGCAGCCGGGGGTGGCCCCGCTGCTCGGAGTACGTCTGGGGACCGCCCCAGTACTGCTCCAGGAACATCCGGAACCTGGTCTCGGCCGGCCCGAGGTCGTCCTCCGGATAGAGCGCCCGCAGCGCCGGGTCGCCGGCCACGCCGGCATAGAACTCGTGGGCAAGCCGGCGGAACGTCTCATGTCCGCCCACCTGGTCATAGAAGCTGTCGGCAGTCACGACGCCAGTCTTTCAGCCCGCGGGGTGGTTCCCCCACGACGCCCGGGGCCCGCCGCCCGGTGGGCCTCAATGGGGGGCACCCGGCCCACCGGCATACGGCGGCATGACCTGCGGGGCACGGATCCCGGCCTCGTCAAAGGCGGCCTTGACCCGCTCGCGGATCTCCCGGGAGACGGGGAAGCTCTCGTTCGGCGCGCACTTGGCAATGATCCGGACCGTGACCACTCCGCCGATCATCGACTCGACCCCTGCAACCACGGGCTCCTCGAGCAGCCGCGTCGCCCACTCCTCCGACTCGTCCAGGCCGTGCACGACGGACCGGATCAGCGGCAGGACGGTGTCGAGGTTCTCGCTGTAGCCGACGGGGATGTCCACGATGGCCGTCGACCATCCCTGCGAGCGGTTGCCGATCCTGACGATCTCGCCGTTGCGGACGTACCACACGATCCCGCTGGCATCCCGCAGCCTGGTGACCCGCAGCGTGACGTCCTCGACGGTGCCGATCGCCTCACCGGTGTCGATGACGTCGCCCACGCCGTACTGGTCCTCCAGGATCATGAAGATGCCGGACAGGAAGTCCTTGACCAGGCTCTGCGCGCCGAAGCCGAGGGCGACACCGCCGACGCCGGCCGAGGCCAGCACCGGTCCGAGCGGCAGGCCCACCGTCGCCATCAGGGTCAGCAGGGCCATCGTGTAGATGACGAACGTCGACGTGCTCTTGAGGATGGCGCCCATGGTCGCCGCGCGCTGCGTCTTGCGCTCCTCGTCCAGCCCGGTGGCCTGGGCCAGGATCCTGGATGCCCGGCGCGGAGTCTGGCTCGCGTTGCGCGCGGCCCGGGTCAGCGCGGTCCCGACGACCCGGTCGATCGCGCGGTGCAGCACCCAGCGGAGCAGCGTCGCCCCCAACAAGGTGCCGACGATGCTCAGGGAGGGGCCCAGCCATGGCCACTGGTCCAGCTTGTCGGTGGTCAGGGCCAGCAGCGCGCCGTACGGCGTGGAGGTGAGGGTTACGAACGTCATACCCGCTATCTTTGCCAATGGTTGGGCGCGTTCGTTCACGGCACCCGTGAAACACTCGCTTGCGTACCCACCGCTGCCGTCCGGAAAGGAACGACGTGCCGACGTCTGCCCCGTCCCATGCACTGGCCGAGCTCGCCCGAGCCTTCGGGGTCGCCACCGAGTACTGGGACTGGCAGGGCAACCAGGTTATCGTCGGCGCGTCGACGATCTCGGCCGTCCTGGAGGCCCTCGGCCTCGAGGTCTCCGACGATGCTGCCATCTCGAGATCCCTTGCGGCTGTTGGAGACCGGGCGTGGCGCAGGACCTTGCCCGCGATCGTCGTATGCCGTGACCGCTATCCCGCGTGGGTGCCGCTGCATCTGCCCGACGGCGCGTCGGCCGAGATGTGGGTCGTCCTCGAGGACGGCTCCCGGCGCGAGGTCCGGCAGATGGACCACTATGTCGAGCCGCGGACCGTCGACGGCCTCCTGACGGGCGAGGCGACCTTCGAGGTGCCGGGCGACCTGCCGCTGGGCTGGCACACGATCAACGTCCGGATCGGTGACGACAGCTTCTCGACCTCACTCGTGGTCTCGCCCTCGGTTCTGGCGCTGCCGCCCGCGTTGGAGAAACGGAGCGCCTGGGGGCTGATGAGCCAGATCTACTCCGTGCGGTCCCGCCAGTCCTGGGGCCTTGGGGACCTTGCCGATCTCGACGACCTGGCGGCATGGGCGGCGACCGACCTGGGGGCGGACTTCGTCCTGGTTAACCCGCTGCACGCCGCCGAGCCGGTGCCTCCGATGGAGCCCTCGCCCTACCTGCCCACGTCGCGGCGGTTCATCAACCCGATCTACATCCGCGTCGAGGACATCCCGGAGGTCGGCTACCTGTCCGCGGCGGAGCGCCAGCTGCTGGAGTGGCATTCGGACGATGCGCGGACGCTCAACGAGGCGGACACGATCGACCGCGACGCCGTCTGGGCTGCCAAAGTCGCAGCGTTGCGCACGGTCTTCCACCAACCGCGGCTGTCCCGGCGGGAGCGGGCCTTCACCGCTTTCTGTGAGCGCGAGGGCCAGGGCCTGCTGGACTTCGCCACGTGGTGTGCGCTGGCCGAGAAGTACGGGCTGCCCTCGGGTCAGTGGCCTCCGGAGCTGCAGGAGTCGCGCTGCCCCGCCGTCGATGTGATGCGCGACCAGCTCGGCGACGAGGTGGAGTTCTACCGCTGGCTGCAGTGGATCGTCGACGAGCAGCTCGCCGCGGTCCATCGTCACTCCCGGGAGGCCGGGATGTCGATCGGGGTCGTTCACGACCTTGCGGTGGGTGTCCATCCCGAGGGCGCCGACGCCTGGGGGCTCGACGATGCCCTCGCCCGCCACGTCACGGTGGGCGCCCCGCCCGACCAGTACAACCAGCTCGGCCAGAACTGGAGCCAGCCGCCCTGGCGGCCGGACCGGCTCGAGGAGCTCGGCTACGCGCCGTACCGGGACATGCTGCGCTCGGTTCTGCGCCATGCCGGCGGCATCCGGATCGACCACGTCATCGGGCTCTTCCGGCTCTGGTGGATCCCTGAGGGCCGTCCCGCCAGCGAGGGTACCTACGTCCGCTACGACCACGAGGCGCTGATCGGCATCCTGGCGCTGGAGGCCCACCGGGCTGGCGCTCTGGTGATCGGCGAGGACCTCGGCGTGGTCGAGCCGTGGGTGCGTGACTATCTGCGCGAGCGCGGCATCCTCGGCGCGTCGATCCTCTGGTTCGAGAAGGACGCGCTGGGCAGGCCGCTGCCCGCCGAGGCCTATCGCGAGCTGTGTCTGGCCACGGTGACCACCCACGACCTGCCGCCGACCGCCGGCTACCTGACCGGTGGGCACATCGACCTGCGTCATGACCTCGGCCTGCTCACGCGCCCCGTCGAGGAGGAGCGGGCCAGCGAGGACTCGACCCGCCAGCAGGTTCTCGACATGCTCATCGAGCGAGGTCTGTTGCGACCCGGCGCCCCCCGCAGCGAAGTCGTCGAGGCTCTGCACCGGTTCCTGTCGTGGACGCCGGCCAAGCTGATCGGCGTTGCCGTCCCGGATCTGACCGGTGACCAACGGACGATGAACCAGCCCGGCACCGATGAGGAGTACCCCAACTGGCGGCTTCCGCTGGCCGGGGCTGACGGCACGCCGGTGCTTCTGGAGGACCTGATGACCTCGCGCTGGGCCCGTCGCCTGGCCCGGTGCTGTTCCGACTCGGGCTAAGGCCGGGCCAACGCGAAGGATCGTGGTTGTCGGGGCGACCACGATCCTTCGCGCTGATCGCTGGAGGCCGCTAGCTCCGGTCCCGGTCCTGGGCGGCGAGCGCACGGGTCACGCCGTCACGGTTCTCCGAGATGATGCGGCGCAGGGCCGAAGGGGCCTCGGGACTGGCGTCCAGCCAGCGCTGGGAGGCCCCAGCCAGCTCAGCGTTGGCCAGCATCACCGGGTAGAAGCCCACGACGACCGACTCGGCGATGGCGTGAGTCCGCGAGCCCCAGAGCTTCGTGAGCATGGCGTGGTACGTCTCGATGTAGGGCGTGAGCAGGGTTGTGTCGTGCACCCGGCTGAAGCCCTGCGCCACGGCGTCCACCGTCTGGTTGGGCAGGCCCTGCGTCTCGACGACCTTGTGCCAGGCGGCGGCCTTCGCCTCGGCGGTGGGCAGGGTCGCAAGGGCCCGGGCGGCGCGCTCGCGACCGGTGGCGGTGTTGTCCCGCTGGGCCTCGGCCTCGATCTCGCTCTCTGTGGCGGCACCGGCCGTGGCTAGGCTCGTGAGCAGGCTCCAGCGCATCTCGGTGTCGATCGCCAGGCCGTCGAGCACCGCGCTGCCCTCGAGCAGGCCGCGCACCCACGCCACGTCGGAGGTGCTCCGGGCGTTTCCGGCGAAGGCGCTGACCAGCTGTAGCTGCAGGTCGCCCCCGGGCGTGGCCGAGGTGGCCAGCTCGCGAAGGCGGGTCGTCACTGAGGCCAGAGCCTCCTCGCGATGCTCAGGTGCGACATACAGCTTGGCGGCGGACTGCAGCTGGCCGAGCAGCACGCGCAGGAGGGTCGAGTCGCTCTCTCCCGGAATGGCGTTGAGCACCAGGTCGCAGAAGTCCCGTGCAGACATCTCGGCGTCGCGCGTCATGTCCCACGCCGCACCGAGGACCAGGGACTGGGGCAGGCTGCTGGTGAATCCCCGGGGGTGGGCGAGCAACGTCGCCATCGAAGGCTGGTCGAGCCGGATCTTGGCGTAGGCCAGGTCGTCGTCGTTGACCAGCAACAGGTCTGGACGGTGTTGGCCCACCAGCTGCGGCACCTCGGTGCGCTCACCGTCAACATCGAGCTCGATCCGGTTGACCAGCACGAGCCGGTCGCCCTCCACGGCATAGCTGCCGACCGCCAGGGTGTGCGGCCGCAGCGTCGGGAACGCCTCGACCGCGGTCTGGGTGATGGCGGCGGCGGTGATGACGTCCTGGGCGTCGACCGTGATCTCAGGGCGCAGGGTGTTGACGCCCGCCGTCTCGAGCCAGCGCTGCGACCACGTGGCCAGGTCCCGGCCGGAGGCCTGCTCGAGGTGCCCGAGCAGATCGGCGAGCGTGGTGTTCTGCCAGGCGTGCTTGGAGAAGTACTGCCGCAGCCCGGCCGTGAACGGCTCGCGACCGACATGAGCCACGAGCTGCTTGAGGACCGAGG
>JANOHS010000011.1:0-1953 GCA_031406655.1 Micrococcales bacterium | reverse complement strand
TGACACCACGCAGGCAGGGGAGACGCTCGACGACGATCTACTCCGTTGCCAAGCTGGCCGGAGTGTCCATCGCCACCGTCTCACGCGTGCTCCAGGGCAGCCGCGCAACCTCTCCGCAGACCCGGGCCAGCGTGCTTCGCGCCGTCGACGAGCTCGAGTACGTTCCGCTCCGAGCGGCCCGAAGCCTGGCGGTCCAGCTGCACGCAGCCCACGGCCTTGTGGTCCCGGATCTGATCGGTCCGTACTACTCCGAGCTGCTCATGGGCTTCGAGTCGGCAGCCGCCGAGCTCGGTCAGAGTGTCGTGATCGTCGTCACCTCCCCGCGTGATGACCCGGTTCGGGCGGTCCGCGACCTCACCAGCAGGGTGGACGGCCTCGTGGTGGCCAACTCCACGATCTCCGACGACACGGCGGGGTTTCTTGCTCATCAGACCCCCGTGGTGCTGCTCGCCCGTCCCGCTGTGGCTGGCTGTGACTCCGTGTCCGCAGAGAACTGCATGAGCGCGATGGCGCTCACCGACCACCTCCTTGCCCATGGTCGGCGCAGGCTGCTCTTCGTCGGCGACCCCGACGGTTCACCGGACGTCCAGCAGCGCTACAGCGGCTTCACGACTGCCCTTTCGAACGCGCAGACGTTCTCCCTGGGACCGGCCATCCGGGTCAGCTTCCGCGAGACCTCCGGCGCCGAGGTCGTGTCACAGGTTCTGGCCGGCGCAAGCCGACCGGATGCGCTGGTCTGTGCCAACGACGAGCTCGCCCTCTCGACCATGAAGGCGTTGCAGCATGCGGGGGTCAGCGTCCCCGACGACATCGCCATCGTGGGTTGGGACGACGTGATGACCGCCCGCTATGTCACCCCTGGCCTGACCACTGTGCGTCAGCCCCTCTATCAGCTCGGCCGCGTTGCCGCGAGCCGACTGCATGAACGAATTGCCGGCGCCCCCACGGTCCCGGAACCCCTGATCCTGCCTACCGAGCTGGTCCTGCGGTCGTCGTGTGGCTGTCCCGAAGTGGACGACCACGACGCGCCGTTGGCCGGCTGAGGCGGGACCACCGCAATCGGGCCCAGCCCGACGCAGAAGGAGAAATGATGAAACGCAACACCCGCACCACGACCGTGGTCGCGCTGTGCCTCACCACGGCGATGGGCCTCGCGGCCTGTGGCCGGTCGACAGACTCCGGTGGGGCCTCGGGCGACACAGCCAAGACCGTCAGCTCAGGCAAGGCCACCGGGACCATCTCCATCTGGGCCATGGGAGCCGAGGGCGACAACCTGCCCAAATTGACCAAGGACTTCGAGGCTGCCAACCCGGGGGTCAAGGTCGAGGTCACAGCGGTCCCTTGGGACTCTGCCCATGACAAGTTCAAGACCGCGATCACCGCCGGCAAGACGCCGGACGCCGCCATGGTCGGTACGACGTGGATGGGTGAGTTCGCCCAGGCACTCGACCCGACGCCCGCGACGATCGACAAGAGCACCTTCTTCGAAGGTGCTCAGAAGACAACCGAGGTGGCTGGAACGTCATACGGCGTGCCTTGGTACGTCGAGACCCGCCTCGTCTACTACCGCAAGGACCTGGCCGAGAAGGCCGGCATCACCACGCTGCCGACCGACTGGGCCGGGCTGAAGGCCATGGCCAAGGCGATGCAGGACAAGGCGGGTGCCAAATGGGGCATCAACCTCCAGGCCGGCGGACAGGGCTCATGGCAGACGATTCTGCCGTTCGCCTGGTCCAACGGCGCTGAGGTCGCCACGGATGACCAGAAGAAGTTCACCTTCGACACGCCGGAGACGGCCGAAGCGGTGAAGTACTACCAGAGCTTCTTCACCGACGGCATCTCCCTCCCGAAGGCTGCAGCCGAGGGTTCGACCGAGCCCAACTTCGTCAACGGTTCCGTCCCGATGTTCATCTCGGGTCCGTGGATGATGGGCGCAGTCGAGAAGGTCGGCGG
>JANOHS010000003.1:0-5491 GCA_031406655.1 Micrococcales bacterium | reverse complement strand
GACCTGATCGGCCTCGACACGGCATACGAGATCCTGGACACGATGTACAAGCAGGGGCGCGACCGGCTGCACGCGCCGAGCCCCATCCTCAAGCAGATGGTCACCGGTGGGCTCAAGGGCCGCAAGACCAGCCGCGGCTTCTACACCTACGACGCGCCAGGAAGCTCCACAGTCGTTGCCGACCACCTCACGCCGGTCGCCGACAACGCTCACGTGGGAACCTTGCGAACGGTCAAGACCGTTGGTGTCGTTGGCTCCGGCACGATGGCCACCGGGATAGCCGAGGTGTTCGCCAAGGCTGGGTATGCCGTGTCGTTCGTCGCGCGCTCCACGGCCAAGGTCGAGGCCGTCCATGCCGCCATCGCCAAGAGCCTGGAGAAGGCGGTCCAGCGGGGCAAGCTCACGTCGGAAGACCGCGACGCGGTCGCCGGGCGGCTGACCGGCACCACGTCGCTGGAGGACCTGGCCGAGGTCGACCTGGTCGTCGAGGCGGTCGTGGAGGACCTCAAGGTCAAGCAGGCGCTGTTCGAGAACCTTGACGAGATCTGCAAGCCGGGGGCGATCCTGGCCACAACCACCTCCTCGCTGCCGGTCATCGAGTGCGCCGTCATGACCAAGCGCCCGCAGGACGTCGTGGGCCTGCACTTCTTCAACCCCGCCCAGATCATGAAGCTCGTCGAGGTCGTCCACACGGTCTCGACCGCGCAGGACGTCGTGGCCACGGTCCAGAGCCTGTGCCGGGCGATCGGCAAGCATCCGGTGACGTGCGGTGACCGCTCGGGCTTCATCGTCAACGCCCTGCTCTTCCCCTACCTCAACGACGCCGTCAAGATGCTCGAGGCGCACTATGCCAGCGCCGATGACATCGACACCGCCATGAAGACCGGGTGTGGATACCCGATGGGTCCGTTCGAGCTTCTGGACGCGGTCGGCCTCGATGTCTCCCTGGCCATCCAGCGCGAGCTCTACCTCGAGTTCCGGGAGCGCGGGTTCAGCCCCGCGCCGCTGCTCGAGCAGCTGGTCACCGCGCGTTACCTCGGCCGCAAGGTGGGGCGCGGGTTCCGAACATACGCATAGTCTGGCGATCTGCCTTCCTGGACGGGGCCGAGGCAGCCGTCCCCAACGCTGCGTCGGCGGGTGCGGTCGTGGTCGCTCGGTGATGCCCTTGAGTCCCCGGGGCTGTACCGTGATGAGGCCTGAGGCTTCTGCACCAGGTCTGGCCTCGAAGGGAAAACCATGAAGCGCTCCACATACGTGCTGAGATCAAGACGGGTCAGTCTCGTCGTCGCGTCGGTTGCAGCCGTGGGGCTGCTCGTGGCGCTCCCGTTCAGTGCCCAGGCCGCCCAGGCGCCGGTTGGGCTCGGGACGGCTACCTCCTACGCGATCCTGGCGGGCAGCACCGTCACCAACACGGGCGAGACGACCATCTCCGGTGACCTTGGAGTCAGCCCGGGCGCCGCAGTCACCGGGTTCCCTCCGGGGCTGGTGACCGGTGGAGTCCAGCACGTCGCGGATGCCCAAGCGCTGCAGGCACAGGCCGATCTGACCACTGCCTATGTCGATGCTGCCGGGCGGACGCCGGTCAGCGCCATCCCGGTCGAGCTCGCTGGACAGACGCTCCAGCCGGGCGTCTACTCCGGCGACACCCTGGGGATCACCGGGGAGCTCACCCTCGACGCGGCTGGCGACCCCAACGCGGTCTTCGTGTTCAAGGCAGCCTCCACCCTCATCACGGGACCGGGCAGCGTGGTCAACCTGATCAACGGCGCCTCGTCCTGCAACGTCTTCTGGCAGATCACCAGCTCTGTGACCATCGGTGCCGGCTCCATGTTCCGCGGGACTGTCATGGCGCTGACGAGCATCAGCCTCAACGCAGGCGCGACCGTGGACGGCCGCATGCTAGCCCGCAACGGCTCAGTCACGTTGATCACGAACACCATCCGTAGCTCGCCGTGCGTCGTGGGGGCCGGTACCTCGGTGCCGACCGCGACTCCCACGCCGACCGTTACCGCGGCGCCGACCGTCACGGCAGCGCCGACCGTTGCGCCAAGCCCGCAGGTCACGCAGGTCCCTGTCGGTGCGGTTGCGAGCGGTGATGGCAGCACGAGCGGCGGCGGCAGTGCCCAGGCGCTGCTCGCCGGTGCACTCGTGTTCGCCGGGTTGGGCGGCGTGGCGGTCGCTGCACGTCGGCGTCGTCGTCTGGACACCTGAGGAAACCCACCTCTTTGGGGCACCCCGTCGAGGGCCGCGACCCACGCCTGACCCGCATGCGGGTGTTGGCGGGGGTCGCGGTCATGCTCGTGGCCGTCGCCGTTGGCAGCGCCAGCTGTTCGGGTGAGACGCGCGCCTCGAGACCGCGCCCTGTCGCGGCACCGAACACGGTTGTGCCAACGAGGTCCTCGGGCCCAGTCGTGGCTCCGGTCGTCGAGGCTCCGCACCTGGCCAGGTCCGTTCCAGTTCGCCTGCAGATAGCGGCGATCGGCGTGGACTCCACGCTGATGGAGCTCGGCTTGGCCTCAGACGGCACGATGGAGGTCCCGCCACGCGCCTTCCCTGCCGGCTGGTTCACGGGTGCGCCGACCCCCGGCGAGCTGGGTCCGGCGATCATCGCGGGCCATGTCGACCTCAAAGGGCCGGGTGTCTTCTTCGACCTGCACACGCTCAAGCCCGGCGACCGGGTCACCATCACACGAAAGGACGGCAGCCGGCCGGTGTTCCGTGTCACGCGGCTTCAGCAGTTCCCGAAGGACAAGTTCCCCACGGCCGCGATCTACGGCAACCTCGACCACGCCGGACTGCGGTTGATCACCTGTGGTGGGTCGTTCAACACCCGGACGGGCCATTATGACGACAACATCGTGGCCTTCGCCGAGCTCGTGCCGCCCCCGAGGTAGTCGCGCCGGAAAGGCTCGGCAATCCGTGGCCATGTGCCCGGCCGGCCCGTTGCCTGCGACAATCGAGCCATGCCCCGCCCCCATCGCCGACGCCGTGAGGACACCGGGCTCGACCTTGACAGAGCCATCGGCGGGGTCGAGCGACGCGAGGACCACGACGACGGCGAGTGGTTCGTCCGCCGGGTCACCGGCGCTGGGTCGACCAAGTCCTTCCGGTGCCCGGGATGCCAGCAGGAGGTGGCGCCCGGCATACCTCATGTCGTTGCCTGGCCGGCCGACGGCATGGGTGGACTGGGGGACCGCCGGCATTGGCACACCCCGTGCTGGGCAGCCCGGGGCCGGCGCGCACCGCGAGGCTCCACTCGATGAGAGCTGCTGGTACCCATACCATTCGGGCGAACACGGTTCTTCCAGCGCGTCGAGGAGACATCGAGCTCCACACGGCCGACGGTCTGCGTCTGGTGGGGGAACTGGCCCTGCCCCTCGAGCGGGACCCCGTCGCCACGCTGGTGACCTTGCACCCGCTGCCCACCCATGGCGGATTCATGGACAGCCACGTGCTGAGGAAGGCGTCCAATCGCCTCCCCGCGCTGGCTGACATCGCCGTTCTGCGATTCAACACTCGTGGCACGACCTCACCGCGAGGCACCTCAGAGGGCAGCTTCGACCGGGCACGAGGTGAACGCTTCGATGTCGAGGCGGCAATCGAGTTCGCCGAGTTCGCCCAGGCCCCAGCGCTGGTGAACCGCTGGCTGCTGGGGTGGTCCTTCGGCAGCGACCTCGCCCTGATGTACGGCAACGACCCCTCTGTGGAGGGTGCCATCCTGCTCAGCCCGGCCCTGATGTTCAGTGGCCCCGAGCACCTGCAGGGGTGGGTCGACTCGGGCAAGCCAGTGGTCGCGCTCGTGCCGGAGCTCGACCAGTACCTGCGACCCGCCGATGCGGTTCAGCGGTTCAGCGCGATACCTCAGGCCAGGGTTGTCGGCGTCGAGGGCGCACAGCACCTGTGGGTGGGGGAGAAGTACGTCCGCCGGGTGCTCGACGAGATCGTGGCCACCGTCCGACCGGGTGCCGGCCCGCTGCCGAGCGTCTGGGAGGGATCGGTTGCCGAAGCAGCCGGCACCAAGACGTGAGCGGACTGCTGGCTAGGTCTGATGCTGCCGGGGCAGCAGCACCTCTTCGTAGATGAGCAGGAGGCCGGCAGCCACCGGAATCGCCAGGAGGGCGCCCAGGATGCCGAGGAGCGTCCCTCCGGCCAGGGCGGCGACAACGGTGACGGCGCCCGGCACCGAGATCGTGCGCTGCATGATCCTGGGTGCCACGACGTAGTTCTCCAGCTGCTGGTAGACCACGTAGTAGATCAAGGCGATCGCGGCCTTCTTCGGATCGTCGAACAAGGCGACCATGGCGACGACCGCCGCACCCAGGGAGGCACCGACCATGGGGAGCAGACCCAGGAACCCCACTGCGACCGCAAGCACAGCGGCGTAGCGGATCCCGACGATTGACATCATGATCCAGCTCAGGACGGCGTTGATCGTCGCCACCGCCACCTGCCCGATGGCATAGCCCCCGACGCGACGCATGATCTCCTCCGAGAGCGAGATGACACGTGGCCGACGCGAGGCCGGCACCATGCCGTATGCCGCGTCCTTCACCTTGGGCAGCGACACAAGAAAATAGAGTGTAAGGACCAGAACGGTGAGGAACGAGAAGAATCCCGAGGCCAGTGCCTTGCCGGCGCCGAGCACCCCGCCGAAGACTCCGCTCATGAAGTTGCCGTCGCTGGCGAGCTTCCGGAGCTCGGCCTGGAACTTCTCGACCACGTGGTACTGACTGTCGAAGTCCTGGACCAGCTGGTTCCTGAGCAGGTCGTCGAGGTACTTCGGCGCGTTGTCGGCGAGCAGGCCTCCCTGCTGGGCAACCGGCGGCACCACGACGAATCCGAGCGCCGTGAACACGCCAACCAGGCCGACGAAGACGACTGCCACCGACAGTGGTCGTCGCAGCCCACGCCCGGTCAGCGCCTCGATCAGGGGGTTGAGGGCCAGGGTGAGGAAGAACGCCACGACCAGCAGGGTGAAGACCTGCGTCAGCTCGGCCAGTGCCGTGTAGAGGGCGTAGGCGATGAGGACACCGAACGCGCCGACAAAACCGACATAGAAGGGCGACTGGCGGTTGAGTGGTCGTCCGGCCGTACCGTAGTCGCGACCGCCAATCGGCTCCGACGCCTCTGCAGTGTGGGGGGACTCGTCAGTCATGGGATCAGGCTCGGGCTGCTCGTCGGTCCCTGCGTCGTCGTCCCTCGCGACCGGGGCGTTGCTGGCGCGCAGGATCTCGCGCTGCCGTCGCCGAAAATCTGACCACCTCTTCAGCATCAGGCGTCGCGGAAGCGGTTGATCGCGGGGAGGAACGCCTCCCGCTTCTCAGGGTCCGTGACGCCGAGACCAGCCCGCGGTGCAAGGGCGAGGACACCGACCTTGCCCTGGTGCAGGTTGCGGTGGACGTCGTATGCCGCCTGGCCGACCTCGTCCAGGCTGTACGTCCTGCTCAGCGTCGGGTGAATGAGCCCACGGTTGATCAGGTCGTTGGCCTCC
>JANOHS010000001.1:0-2151 GCA_031406655.1 Micrococcales bacterium | reverse complement strand
GTTGGGCGGTCTACGCCTCGCGCTCGCCGTGCCCGCGACGATCTGTCTGGTCGTCACCGCGGTTGTCGCCCTCCTTGCTGCTGACCCACCCCATCAAAGGGTGGCAGAACCCGCGAGTCCGCGGTCGCCATACCGGTCTGCCATCCTGTGGCGGCTGCACGCGGCGAGCTCCCTGCTCGTGGTGCCGCAGTTCGCGACGTTGGCCTTCTCCGCCGAATACCTTGTCTCAGAACGCATCTGGGACGCCACGGCGGCGGGGCAGCTGCTGGCCGTCGTCGCCGTCGGGGGAGCCGCGGGCCGGATGGCTTCCGGGCGCTGGTCCGACCTGGCCGGCAACCGGCTCGGACCGATGCGCGACATCGCTCTGACGTCGGCCGTGTCCATGCTGCTTCTCGCCCTCACCGCGTCAACGGGGGCCGCATGGGTCGTGGTCGCGCTGGCCGCCGCCTCCATCGTCGCTGTCTCGGACAACGGGCTGGGCTTCACGGCCACCGCCGAGCTCGCCGGACGTGCGTGGTCCGGCCGGGCCCTGGGGGTGCAGAACACGATGCAGAACGTCGCCGCCTTCGCCACCGCTCCTTTCGTGGGCGCGATCGCGGGGTCGTCAGGCTTCGCGTGGGCGTTCGCGGCGGTGGCCGTGTTCCCGGTCCTGGGTGCGTGGTTGACACCGGTGGCGGGGGAGCGACGAGCACGCTCAGTGGGCGATCCGGGGTGAGCTGCTCAAACCCAGCAGGGTCGGCGGCTCGGGCTCAGTCGTCCGCTCCGGCGTAGCCCTTCTCGGTGATCAGCTGGACGAGGTTGCCGCACGTGTCGTCGAAGACCGCCACGACAGCCGAGCCGATGTCGGCCGGCGCCTGGGTGAACGTGACCCCCAGGCCGACGAGGCGGTCGTGCTCGGCCGCGACGTCGTCGACGGCGAACTGGACCAGGGGGATCCCGTCGTTGGCGAGGGCCTCCCGGTAGGGGCCGACGGCAGGGTGGCCGGAGGGTTCCAGCAGGAGCTGCGGACCATCCGGGTCGTCGGGGGAGACCACCGTGAGCCAGAAGTCTTCACCCAGGGGGATGTCGTGGTGGACCGTGAAGCCGAGGACCCGGGTGTAGAAGTCGAGGGCGGCTCGTTGGTCGTCGACGTAGACGCTGGTGAGGCGGATCTTCATCTGGTGTCCTTTCGGCGCTCCGGCGGTCGCCACCGGTCGGCGATGACTGCGAGGGGCTCGGGGTTGAAGTAGTGGAGCTTTGTCCTGCCCGCTCGCGCGGTCGTCACGAGGCCGGCGCTCTCCAGTACGGCGAGATGTTGAGAGATCGCCTGCCGGGTCGAGCCGAGACCGTGCCTGGTGGTGAGAACCGAGCACAGGGCGAACAGGGTCTGGCCGTCCTGGCGGACGAGCTCGTCGAGGATGAGCCGTCTGGTCTCGTCGTCGAGCGCCCGGTAGACATCGGCCATGTCCGCACCATAGGCAACTATCTACTTGCATGTCAAGGTGACCAGATCCAACCACATGAGGTCGCTCGCCAAGGGACTTTGGTCCCTGTATGGCGCCCGTTTCCGCGGAGCAGACTGACTTTGCGGGGCTCGTGTCTGGCCATCTCGTTGGGCCAACAGCCCGCTCTCGGCCAGACGCGCCCGGCTCCGCAGAAGGAGCCTCGTCCATCAACCGAGAGAGGCAGTGATGAACGTTCTACATGTCAGTAACAGGTCAAAGGTGGGTGCCACCGCTGCAGGCCAGCAGGACGCGAACGATGCCAGGCAGCAGAGGGCGGGGGGAGTGGCTGCTCTGTATCTCGCGGCTGCCTACCTCGTGGCGATGCCGTACTTCCTGATCGTGGTGGACTATGGGAGTTTGGTCGACCCTGCTCAGAAGGTGGCTGCGTTGGTCGCCAACCAGAACAGCATGTACGTGATGCATCTGGTCACCTACGTGGTGTTGGGGATCGTTCTGGCGGCACTGTCTTTGGCACTCTGGAAGCGTCTGGCGGGCTCGTCAAGCATCGCGGCGGTGGGTGGCGCGGTGGGGCTCATCTGGGCCTGCATGCTGGTCGCCAGCGGACTGGTCTTCAACTACGGCGCCACCCACCGCCGCGATGCTTGACGAGCCCGCCAGACGCTTCCAGAGTGCCAAAGACAGTGCCGCCAGAACGATCCCCAACACC
>JANOHS010000615.1:0-1651 GCA_031406655.1 Micrococcales bacterium | reverse complement strand
GTGCACCGCGCCGGCATCCGGCTGCGTCCGACCTGGACCTTTCCGCCAGGTGTGGCAGCGCGAGCCGGAGCACTTGCGGGTGCAGGGCTTCTTGCGCTGCTGGCCCAGCAGGCTGCCGTGCTCGTGACCTTGTGGGTGTCCCAGCACCGCGGTGGCACGGGCACGCTCAACGTCTACACGTACGTCCAGGCGATCTACCTCCTGCCTTATGCCGTACTGGCGGTTCCCGTTGCCACCGCAGCCTTTCCGGCGATGGCGAGAGGCTCGGACCAGGCTTCGGCCGAGCGCTCGCAGGCGACCTTGGCCTCGTCGGCGCGGGTCATCACGGTTGCCACCTGCGCCGGTGCCGCTGTCCTTTTCGCCATCGCCGGGCCTACCGGCGCCTTCTTCAGCGCCCTGGACGCCGGTCGGCGCAGTCCGGCCGGTCAAGAGGCGTTGGCGGCCCTGCCGGGTGCCCTCAGTGCCTTCGCGCCGGGACTTGTCGGCTTCGGCCTGACCGCGCTGCTCACCCGTGCTCTGTATGTTCTGGGTCGTCCGGCCGTCGCCGGGGGAGTGGTCGCCCTCGGCTGGCTGATCGCCGCCATCATCCCTCTGGTCCTGCTCCAGGATGACGCCGGGCCGCGAAACACACTGCAGCTGTTGGGCTTTGCCAGCTCGTTGGGTATGACGGTCGCTGCGGTCGGGCTCGTTGCCGCGGTCCATCGGGCTTGGGGTCGTCGCACGTTCACGGGCCTTGGTCGCAGCGCAGCAGTGGCACTTGTATCCGGCGCGCTGTCCGCCGCTGCCGGTCGTCTCATCGCCGACGGTCTTCATCCCAGTGGCCTTGCGGCCGGTGCGACGGTGGCCGTGGTTGTCGCGTTCATCGTCGTGTCCTTCTTTGCCGTCCTGATCTGGATCGGTGACCGTGGGTCGGCCCGCCTGGTGCTGACCCGGCTCAGGAGGGGAGCGCGATGAAGGTCCTCATGCTGCTCGGCCGCAGTACCGGCGGCATCGGAACCCACGTCGCCGAGCTCAGCGCGCAGCTGCGCGACTCCGGCGCCGACGTGATCGTGGTGACCCACCCGCTCACGGCCTCACGCTTCGACCTTGGTCCGGTGCGGCCGTGGTGGCCGGGCTCTTCCGGGTTCGCCCGGGCGGTGCGCGACCTGTGGCTGATCCGGACGCTGGCGTCGTCCAGCGACATCGTGCACGCCCATGGCCACCAGGCCGGGCTGTTGGCGGCATTGTGCACCCGAGGCCTGGGACCAGAGCCCAAGCTCGTTGTCTCCCAGCACAATGCGGTCCTGCCGGGCACGGGCCGACGGGGCGTCAAGCGGCTTGCGCAGCGTTGGGTGGCTCGTCACGCGGACCTGGTCACCGGGGCGAGCAGCGATCTGGTGGAGGAGGCGCGGGCGTTCGGGGCGGCACGGGTCGAGCTGGCCGAGGTGTCGTCCCCCGGGGTCCCCGGGCTGTTGGCCCAGGGACCGGCTGACGGACCGGCCCGGGCCCGGATCCGGCAGGCGCTGAGCTCGTCGCCCGGCCCGGACCAGGTGGCCCTCGCGGAGCCCCTGGTCGTCACCATCTCGCGGATCGCGCCACAGAAGAACCTGTCGGTGCTGGTCGAGGCTGCCTCCCGGCTGCGAAGCACCTGCACGTGGGTGGTCCTGGGTGA
>JANOHS010000554.1:0-10498 GCA_031406655.1 Micrococcales bacterium | reverse complement strand
CGCAGTCAACAGACGGCTCGTGTGGTTCCGCAAGCACGAGGCCGGCGTCTCGATCGTGACCGGAGCGATGCTCATCATGGTCGGCTTCCTGATGATCACCAACCTGTTTATCAAGCTTTCCGGCGTCATCCCCAACTTCGGAATCTGAGAAAGAGTTCATGATGAGCCAAGACCTCCATACACGCCCCCCCGAGTCCAAGACCCATGAGTCGATCGACGGGCTCGACGGGCTCGACGGCGGCGCTTCGGTCGCCACCTCGGACGTGCTGGAGCGGCTCTGGCGGTTCTTCATCTCCATGCGCACCGGGCTGGTGCTGATCCTCGCGCTCGGGGTGATGTCACTGATCGGCACCCTGCTGGCGCAGGCGCCGCCCGGAATATCCGCAGACCCGGCGGCCTATGCGAGCTGGCTTGAGGGCGTGAAGCCAAAGTACGGCGGCTGGACCACGATCCTGGACAAGATCGGCTTCTTCTCGATCTTCACCTCGATCTTGTTCAAGGCGATCATGGTGCTGCTGACCACGAGCGTCCTGGCCTGCTCGGTCAACCGCGCACCGCGCCTGTGGAAGATCGCCTTCCACCCCCGCACCCGCATGGGCGAGACGTTCTTCACCCACGCACCCCTGCGAGCGCACGTCCTCGTCCCGGCAGGACCAGACACGGCCCTCGACAACGTGCTCGCGGTCCTGAAGTCCCACCGCTTCCGGACGATCAAGGACCCGGACGACGACGGCCTCAACCTGTATGCCGACCGGTTCCGCTGGGGTCCCTTCGGAACCGTCATCGCCCACCTCAGCTTCGTCGTCATACTCCTGGGTTTCTTCCTCAGCGCCACCACGGGTTTCAAGGAGACACAGTTCACCGCTCCCGTGGGCTCCAAGGTGGAGGTCGGTCATGACACCGGGCTGACGGTCGAGGCAAAGTCCTTCTCCGACGCCTACTACCCGGACGGCGCGCCCAAGGACTACGCGAGCGACCTGATCCTGTACAAGAACGGCGTTCAGGTCGAGCGGAAGACGATCCGGGTCAACCAACCGATGACCTGGGACGGCGTCTCGTTCTACCAGTCGTTCTTCGGCATTGCCGCGGCCATGCAGGTCAAGGACGCCGCCGGCAAGGTTGTCTACAAAGACGCCGTGCCACTGGTGTGGGAGTCCAAGGACAAGAAGTACAGCATCGGCAAGTTCGACCTGGCAGGCAAAGGGCTGAGCGTCTACGTCGTAGCTCCGGCCTCCGGCAAGACCGACCCGGAGATCAAGGCCGGGCAGGTACAGCTGGAGATCCAGCAGGCCGGCAAGGAAGACCCGATCGCGACGGAGGTCGTGTCCCAGGGCAAGGCCGCGACAGTCGGCGAGCTGACCTACACCTTCGAGCGCACTCGTCAGTTCACCGGCCTGATCGTGGCCCGTGACCCCGGAGCGATGTTCGTCTGGGTCGGCTCGACGCTGCTGGTACTCGGACTCTTCCTCGTCTTCTTCTTCCCGCACCGTCGCGTGTGGGTGCGGGTCCGCAAGACATCGGGCGGTAGCGAGATCCTCTGCGCCTCCACCATGAAGCGTGATGTGGCGTTCGAGCCGCAGTTCAACCAGCTGGTCACCGACATCCAGCTCGCCGGCTCCCCGGTCGAGCACCACTCAAAGGTAGGGCAGAACGATGCTTGACCCAACACAGGCAATGCAGTTGTCCAAATTCAGTCTTGTGGCCAGCCTCATGCTGATCGTGCTGGCCGCACTCTGTTACACACTGGTTCTCGTGCTCGCGCGATCGGCTCGTCCGGAGCCGGTCATGGCCCACGCAGGCGGCCGCACCCAGGGGGGCGGTGTCGCGACGGACGAGCTCCCGCCGCCACCGGCTGCCTCCGCACAGCCGCGCGCACTGGCGCAGTACGGCACCTACTTCACCTGGCTCAGCTTGGCGTTCCTCACCGCGTGCCTGGTCTTTCTGACGATCGGGACCGGGCATGGGCCATTCGCGAACCAGTACGAGTTCTCGGTCTCCTTCGCCTGGGGCATCCTCGTGGCCTACGCCTACTTCGAGCGCAAGTACCACGTGCGCACCATCGGCCTGCTGGTCCTTCCGATCGCCGCATCGTTCCTGCTCTATGCCTTGTCGATCGGGGCCACCGCCAACCCGCTGGTGCCGGCGCTGCAGAACCCTCCGTTGCTGATCACCCACATCGTGGTGGCGGTCATCGCCTACGGCGCGTTCTCGATCTCCTTCGCGGCCGCCGTGCTCTACCTGATCCAGCCCCCGGAGGGCAAGCGAGGACTGCCGAAGCCCGCGCTCCTGGACGAGATGGGCTACCGCGCGGTCATCATCGGCTTCCCGCTGCTGACCCTGACCGTCGTCCTCGGCGCGCTCTGGGCAGACAAGGCGTGGGGCTCCTACTGGACCTGGGACCCGAAGGAGACGGCGTCGCTGGTCACCTGGCTGATCTACGGTGCCTACCTGCACGCCAGGGTGGCCCGCGGCTGGGTCGGACGTCGCGCTGCCTGGCTGCTCGTGCTGGGGTTCGTCTCCGTGCTTTTCACCTTCTTCGGCAACCTCTTCTTCGGCGGGTTGCACAGCTACGGCGGCACCAGCTAGTCAGCATCACGAAACGCAAGAAATCATCGCCAGACCAACAAGAAGCGAGGATGACTCGGCCATGAGTCAAGTGACGACGGACATTCAGCCGACGGACACCCAGCCACAGGGTTTGCGGGAGCGAATCCGCAGCAGCTGGCTCGGGACCGTGCTCGTCCTCGCTGTGACGGCAGCCCTGGTGATGGGCGGGGCCTATCTGGTCGACCGCCCGGCAGCGGCCGAGCTGGGCATCCAGCCGGTCGCACTGACTGGTCCGGGTGAGGGCGCACCGCCGAAGATCGGCAGTCCCGCGCAGGACTTCACCGCGACGACGGTGGACGGCAAGGAAGTCTCGTTGAGCTCCTACAAGGGCAAGGCGGTATGGCTGACCTTCGGCGCCAGCTGGTGCGCGGCGTGCGTGGCAGAGGGGCCGGACATCCAGGCCGCGTATGACAGGCACAAGGCCGAAGGGGTCGAGATTCTGTCGATCTTCATCTCCGAGGACTCCGCAACGGTTCGGGACTATGTGGGCCGGGTCGGTTTTACCTACCCACATGTCGCGGACCCCGACACGCGCATCGCGTCGGCCTACCGGGTCAACGGGATCCCGGCTCACTTCTTCATCGACCGCCAGGGCATCCTGCGTGAGATGAAGACCGGTGGCCTGAGCGAAGAGACCATGGACGCCACCCTGGCGGCGATCAGCAAATGACAACTCCGAGCGAGCCAACGGTCCCAACTGAGTCGTCCGAACCGACGGTTCCGGCAGAGGCGGTGGCCAAGAAGCGGCACTTCCGGCGTACCCGCGCTGCCTTCGCCCCCCTGGGCCGGGTGCTCGCCAAGATCCCGCACCCGCCCTGGCGGAGCAAGCGCGGCATCTTCGTCCTCTCCCTGCTGGTCGCAGGCGCCGGTCTCGTTCTCGGGGTCGGCTCGGTCACGGCCATCCACTACTCCGAGACCTCCAGCTTCTGCGGCCTGTGCCACACCATGGACCCGGAGCTGAAGGCATACGCCATGTCTCCGCACAAGGAGGTCGGCTGCGGCGATTGCCATGTCGAGCCTGGCGTCGCCGGCTTCGTCAAGGCGAAGGCCAATGGCACCAAACAGCTCCTCGGGATCGTCACGGGCAAGTACCCGACACCCATCGAGCCCCCGGACCACGCCAAGCTCCCGTCCGTGCAGGACTCCTGTCTGGAGTGCCACGCCATCGAGAAGCTCACCGAGAACGGCGGGCCGGTCAAGCTGACCCTGCGGTCGAGGTACCGGCCGGACAAGGACAACTCGCGCGAGCTGGTGGCCATCATGCTGCGGCCGGCCGGCCTGGGACAGACCTCCGGCACCACTGGATCCGCCGATGAGACCGAGGAAAATACCGTTCGCGGCGTCCACTGGCACATCGACCAGAAGGTGACCTACACCACCACCGACGAACGGGCACGCAAGATCGAGCTCGTCGAGTTCACCTCCAAGAGCGGCGAGAAGAAGCAGTACATCGCCGGGACCGAGGTCGGCGTGTCGACCGACGTCAAGCCCGACATCGAGCGGCTCAAGCTGACCGGGGACCGCACCATGGACTGCGTCGACTGCCACAACCGGGTCGGACACGCAGTCCCCAGCCCGGACCGGGCGGTGGACGAGGCGCTAGCCGAGGGGCGGATCAGCACCGCCCTGCCCTTCATCAAGCGCGACGGCGTCGCTCTCCTGAACGGGGACTACCCGACGCTCGAGGCCGCGGACAAGGCGATCAGCGGCCTCCGGACGACCTACGCCAGCAAGTACCCGCTGGTCCTGAAGAAGCATGACGCGCAGGTCACCGGGGCGATCGACGAGCTGAAGGCGGTCTATCGACTCATCGCGACCCCGGCCATGAAGGTCCAGGCGAAGACCTACCCCGACAACATCGGCCATCAGTCGTCACTCGGCTGCTTCCGCTGCCACGACGATGCCCACTTCCTTGTTGTGAAGGGGCAGATCACGAACAAGAAGATCCCGTCCGAGTGCTCCACCTGCCACACCTTCCCGCAGATCAAGGGCAGCGTGGCCGCCACCGACTTAGGGGCCGAGCCGGCCTCCTCCGTCCCCAAGGGGGCCACGGCCAACATCCCTTTGGGGAGTGACCTCGTCGACTTCCCGCTGGGGGCCAGGCCGGCCACTCACAAGGACAAGCTCTACGTGTTCAGCCACAAGGGCTCGGTCGCCAAGACCGACCCGGCCGGGACGACGTGCGCCGGATGTCACACGCGCAGCTACTGCCTCAACTGTCACGACAGCGGCGCGGTGAAGGTCAACCACGACGAGATGCTGTACAAGCACACAACAGCCATCACCACGGCAGGTGGCACGCAGGGATGCGCGTACTGCCACCTGCCGGTTTACTGCGAGAAGTGCCACAAGGAACCGGTCCTCGTCAACGGGGAGCAACCTCCGGCCATCAAGGCGAGGCCGCCGACATGACGGTGTCCGGGACGACGAAGACGGATGCCGTGGAGGAGTGGCTGACGGTTCACGAGGCGTGCGCGCTGATCGGCGTCTCGACCGCCACGCTGCGCCGGTGGAGCGCCGCGGGAGCTGTGCAGGCGTTCACGACCCCCGGCGGGCACCGCCGGTTCGCCCG
Source organism: Micrococcales bacterium (assembly GCA_031406655.1). Lineage (GTDB taxonomy): Bacteria > Actinomycetota > Actinomycetes > Actinomycetales > Dermatophilaceae > UBA4719. The sequence continues at coordinate 5,319 of JANOHS010000554.1, read as the reverse complement.
CTCGACGATCCTGGGACTGCTGCCCTCCGCCCGCCGCAAGCGGCCCACCCTGGAGCGCCTCGGCGAGACACCGGAGCACATGACCCGCGTCTTCCGCCGCCATCTGGCGGAGGCGCTCCAGGGCGCCACGTGGCTGGTCGGTCTCAGCGAGGATGAGCTGACCCCGCTTCGTGACCATGGCCGACTGATCGCGGGATCGCTGTTGCTGTTCGTCGACGCGGCTACGCCGCAGGACCGCCAGGCCGCCATCGGGAACGCGGTCGCGGCTGCCGCCGAGTATGGCCGGATCGCCGCCCGGGCATCCGCCGACATCGGCGAGACCGTCGCGGCGTTCCTCCGCTTCCGCATGCTCTTCCTGAACGAGCTGGCTCAGGTGTCCCGACGCCGCGGGCTCGACACGCTGGAGTCCACCAACCTCCTGGTGACGGCAACCCAAGCCATCGACCAGCTCCTGGTGGCTCTGATGAACGGTCACGGGCTCGAGACGGCCGAGAGCGCACGAGCAAGGGGTACCGCATGATCACCATGGCACCAGCCCCCGCATTCCTGACTCAGGTGCCCGCCGGCGCTCCACCCGCCACCATCGTGGCCCTCGTCGCCCATGCACGAGGCGTGCCCAGCGTTGCGCGCGAGGCGTTTGCCGCCCGCTGCGCTGCTCTCAAGGACGACGAGGCGGTCGTGCTGATCCACACCTGCCATCGCGTCGAGCTGTATGTCGCCCTTGAGGCGTTCGGCGACCGGGAGCTCCCAGAGCTGCCACCACGAGGCCTTCGGCTGGACGACGCCGCCGCGGCACGACACATCATCCGCGTCACCTGCGGCCTCGAGAGCGCCGTCCTGGGCGAGGACCAGATCCTGCACCAGGTGCGGGAGACCTACACGGCACGTCGCGCGGCACAGCCGCTGGACCCGGTGCTGGGCCGGCTCTTCCAGGTCGCGCTGAACGCCGGACGCCGTGCGCACGGATGGTTCGAAGGGTCGAAGCGGTCCCTGGGCGATGCCGCGCTGGACGAGATCGAGCGCAGGGCCGGGACGCTGACGGACCAGCCGATCCTCATCGTCGGGGCCGGCAGCATGGGTCGGCTCACCGCCCAGGCAGCCATCCGGCGCGGGGCACGGGTGATCGTCACGTCGCGGACCACGGAGACAGCCGTCCGCCTCGCCCACGACGTCGGGGGGCAGTGGCTCGCCTGCACCGAGGATGGCACCATCCCGCCGGTCGTGGGCGCGGTGATCGCGTTGTCCGGGCCGTGGCAGGCACACCCGCTCGACGCTCAGCAGCTGGTGGACAGCGGCGCGCCCGTCATCGACCTCTCGTCGCCGCCGGCCGTTCCTGGTGGTCTGCAGGCACGGCTCGGTGAGCAGTTCATCTCCATCGACGACCTCGCCTGGGGGCCGCAGGTCGAGCTCCCGGGCGGGCTGCGCGCCCGGCTCGAGAAGCTCGTGACCGGGTCCGGCCGGGAGTACTGCCGGTGGCTGCTGGCACGTGACTCCCTGCCCGCCATACAGGCCATGTCAGAGGCAGCAGAAGGACGACGGCGCAGCGAGCTGGAGTGGCTGCTCCGGCGACTTCCCGGTCTCTCCGAGGAGGACCAGGCGATCGTCGAGCAGATGAGCCACCGGCTCGTGGCCGGCATCCTGCACGCGCCGAGGTCGAGGTTGCGCCTCGACGACAGCGGCGACCTCGGTCGGGCCGCCCGCGAGCTCTTCGGGCTATGACAGCCGACCCGGGCAGCCGTCGCACTGACACCGGCGCGGGCCAAAAGTCCCTGTGCAGCGCACTTCTGCGCACGTACGCTCAACCAATCGTGACTGCGACGACCGACCCGGAAGACCGGGGCCGCAGAGCCCAGGATCAGAAGTAGAGGAGAGTCCGGTGACAGTCACCAAGCGCCAGAGTCAGGAAGCCAAGCAGCTGATCACGCTTCCTGTTGCGGGGATGACCTGCACGGCCTGTGAGCGCCGGATCACCAAGGCTCTCAAGGCTCTGCCCGGCGTCGTATCGGCAAGCGCATCCGCTCGAAAGGGCAGCGCGAGCCTGATCACCACCAGCCTGGCCAGCCGCGAGTCGATCGAGAAGGCGATTCTTGCCACCGGTTACCGGCTGGGGGGCTCGCCGTGGCTCAACCGCGACCTGCAGGTATGGCGCAGCGCGGGCCTGGCAGCGGTTCTCGTCGCGGCACTGGTCTGGGCGGTCGGCACCGGCGACCTCACCGGGCGGTTCGGCGATCCGAGCACCGGTGGTCTGCTGCTCGTCCTGGCACTGGGTCTGGCCGCCGGGGTGTCCACCTGCATGGCAATGGTCGGTGGCATCATCCTGGCCCTGTCGGCAACAGCCGCTGGCCGCTCGACAGCCAAGGGCACAACCGCTCGCACCTCGCCGTGGCGGACCAACCTCACCTTCCAGGCCGGGCGAATCGCCGGTTTCGGCCTGCTCGGGGCCGCCCTGGGCGCGCTCGGGCAGAAGACGGCGATGCCGCAGTCGGTTGTCGTGGCGCTGATGATCGCCGTCGCGGTCACCATGCTGCTGATCGGCGTGCGCCTCACCGAGCTGTCGCCGCGAATCGCCGGATGGTCACCAACGATTCCTGCCTCTGTGGGGGACCGGCTGGGGCTGACCGGTGACGTGCCGTCCAGACGGACTGCTGGTGTCGCGCTCGCGGGCGCCGCGACCTTCTTCCTGCCGTGCGGCTTCACCCAGGCCGTGCAGATCTACGCGTTCTCCACCGGATCACCCAGGGCCGCCGGCGCCATCATGGCCACGTTCGCCATCGGCACCGCGCCGGCCCTGCTCGCCCTTGCGGGCGCACCGACGCTGTTCAAGGGAACGCGAAAGGTGGCCATGCTGCGCGCCCTGGGCGTCGTCGTCATCGGCTTTGCGGTCATCAACGCGACGTCGGCCCTGCGCCTGGCGGGCGTGGACTTCTCCATCGCCTCGACACCCCGCATGCAGGCCGTCAGCGCCAACGTCACCGTCACCCCCATCGACCAGACCATCCAGACCGAGCAGCACTCCAGCGGCTACGCCCCCACCGAGGCCGTTATCTACGCCGGCCGACCCACCAAGTGGGTGATGACGTCCACCGCGCCGTTCTCCTGCGCGTCCAGCCTGACCTCACGGGACCTGGGAATCCAGGGTGTGCTCGCCGAGGGCCGCAACGTGATCGAGCTGCCCGCGCTGTCCGCGGGCACCTACAACTACAGCTGCAGCATGGGCATGTACTCAGGCGCCATCGTGGTCATCGAGCCACCGGTGCCCGCGAGCTGAGGACAGGAGGCGCCATGCGCGCTGTACTCGTCCACGAGACGGGCGGCCCCGAGGTCCTGGTGGTCGAGGAGCTGCCCAGCCCCGATCCCGGCGATGGCCAGCTGCGGGTCGACGTGGCTGCGGCGGGGGTCAACTTCATCGACGTCTACCACCGCACGGGGGCCTACCCGCTCCCGAGGCCGTTCATCGCCGGCTCCGAAGGCGCAGGCGTCGTGAGCGGAGTCGGCGCGGGCGTGACCGAGTTCCATGAGGGTGACCATGTCGCGTGGGCATTGGTCCCGGGCGCCGGGTACGCCGAACAGGTCATCGTGCCCGCCGAGCGCGCCGTCCCGGTGCCCGCCGGTATCGAGGACGAGGCGGCCGGTGCCGTCATCCTCCAGGGCCTGACCGCGCACTTCCTGACCCGCTCGACGTACCCCGCCCGCGCCGGCGAGACCGCACTGGTGCATGCCGCGGCGGGCGGGGTCGGGCTGCTGCTGACGCAGGTGCTGACCGCACAGGGCGTGCGGGTGATCGCCACGACATCGACGCAGGAAAAGGCGGCTCTCGCCCGTCAGGCCGGCGCCGCGGAGGTCATTGGCTACGAGAGCGAGGACGTCGCCTCGGAGGTCTCCCGCCTCACCGGCGGCAAGGGTGTCGACGTGGTATACGACGGCGTCGGACGGGCGACCTTCGACGGCAGTATCGACAGCCTGCGCGCACGAGGCATGTTCGTGCTGTATGGCGCGGCCAGCGGCCCAGTGGCACCGGTGGACCCGAGCCTGCTGCAGTCCAAGGGCTCGCTGTTCTTCACCAGGCCGACGATCATCCACCACATCGCAGACCGCAGTGAGCTGCTCGAGCGCTCGCGCGAGGTGTTCGCATGGGTCGCCTCGGGCGAGCTGTCGATCTGGATCGGTGCCCGCTACCCCCTCGAGGAGGCCAGGCAGGCGCACGAGAACCTCCAGGGCCGCCGCACCTCCGGGAAGTCGCTGATCATTCCTGGGTGAGGCGCTGGTCACCCAGTCCGAGGTCATCGAGGATCTCAGCGGTGTGCTGGCCCAGCACCGGGGGCGGCAGTCGCGCACTGACCGGTTCGCCGTCGATCCGCCAGGGGCCGCCCGCGACGCTGACCGGACCGAGCTCAGCGTGGTCAACCCTCAGCTGCAGCCCGCGGCGCTGGACGTCCTCGTCCGCGAATACCTCCTCCAGTGTGCGGATCGGCCCGGCCGGCACGCCGGCCAGCCCCAGCCGTTCGAGGACGTCGACACTGCTCAGCTCGCGCAACACCACGGAGAGCTCGCTGGTGAGCGCGTCCCTGTTCTCCAGCCGGAGCCGGTTGGTCTGGTAGCGCGGGTCGATGCCAAGGTGCCCGGCATCCAGCGCCACGCACAGCCGCTGGAACTGCTGGTCGTTGCCGACGCAGACGTTCAGGCTGCCGTCCCTGGTCGGGAAGGTGCCGTACGGCGCGATCGTGGCGTGCTGGTTGCCATCGCGAAGCGGCGAGACGCCGGTCGCGAAGAAGCGGGTGGCCTGGTAGGCGAGCATCGCCACGAGGGAGTCGAGCATGGCGACGTCCACCACGGAGCCCACTCCGGTGCGCTCGCGCTTGAGCAGCGCCGCCAGGATGCCGTGGGCGGCGAACATGCCCGCCGAGATGTCCCCGACGGGGACACCGGCCTTGGACGGCTCGCCCTTCGCGTCTCCGGTCAGGCTCATCCACCCCGACATGCCCTGCGCTATCTGGTCGTAGCCCGCCCGTGGAGGGCCATCCGCCCCGAACCCGGAGATGGAGCAGTGCACCAGCCGAGGATGGCGTTCGGTCAGCGTGGCGGCGTCCAGCCCGAGACGGGCCGCCGCCCCGGGCCGCCAGTTCTCCACGAGGACATCGCTTTTCGCTACCAGCGCCGCTGCCGCCTCGCGCCCGTCCAGCGAGCGCAGGTCCAGCTCGATGCTTCGCTTGTTGCGGTTGACCGCCAGGAAGTATGCCGCCGTGTCGCCCACGAAGGGCGGCCCCCAGTGCCGCGAGTCGTCACCGCGCCCCGGCATCTCGACCTTGACCACGTCGGCGC
>JANOHS010000528.1:0-3504 GCA_031406655.1 Micrococcales bacterium | reverse complement strand
CTGTCGGAACCCACTGCCACGCACCGGCCGGGCTCTTCGTCAGATCCCACTCGTAGCCGAAGAGAGTCTCGAAGTAGCTGTTGTCCCACGTGGTGGGGGTGGGGGTCCAGGCGCCCTCGAGCCCGCTGGTGATGGTGTCGTTACCGCTGCCGGTGCCGAGGCTGTTGCTCCAGCCGAGGCCCATTTCCTGGAGGGGGGCAGCCTCCGGCTCGGGGCCGATGTACTTGTTCGGGTCGGCCGCGCCGTGGGTCTTGCCGAAGGTGTGGCCGCCGGCGATCAGTGCCACGGTCTCCACGTCGTTCATGGCCATGCGAGCGAACGTCTCGCGGATGTCCCTGGCTGAGGCAAGCGCACTCGGGGTGCCGTTCGGCCCTTCCGGGTTCACGTAGATCAGGCCCATCTGAACGGCACCAAGGGGGTTCGCGAGGTCCCGGTCGCCGGTGTAGCGCTCGTCGCCCAGCCACTCGGCCTCCTGACCCCAGTTGACGTCCTCGGGCTCCCAGACATCCGCGCGCCCCCCCGCGAAGCCGAACGTCCTGAACCCCATCGACTCCAGCGCACAGTTGCCGGTGAGGACGATCAGGTCGGCCCAGGAGATCCTCCGGCCGTACTTGGCCTTGACCGGCCAGAGCAGCCGGCGGGCCTTGTCCAGGTTCGCGTTGTCGGGCCAGCTGTTGAGCGGCGCGAACCGCTGGTTGCCGGTCCCCGCGCCACCCCGACCGTCACTGATCCGGTAGGTGCCGGCGCTGTGCCACGCCATCCGGATGAACAGCGGTCCGTAGTGGCCGTAGTCGGCCGGCCACCAGGCCTGCGACGACGTCATCAGCTCCACCAGGTCCAGCTTCACGGCATCGAGGTCGAGGGCCTTGAACTCCTTGGCGTAGTCGAAGTCCTGGCCCATGGGGTCGGACTTGGGGGAGTTCTGGGCCAGAGCGCTCACGTTCAGCTGGTTCGGCCACCAGTCCCGGATCGACGTGCCCTGCGGGTTCCCGTGGGTCGCTCCCACGACCGGGCACGTGGCGTCGCGCTCCTCGTTCATCTCGCCGACGACTGCATCAGGACTGTCAGACATGGGAAATCCTTCCGATATTTCAAGGGTGAGCTCAGGAACGTGGTGCGGCGGAGCAGTCGAGGCACAGGCCCCAGTAGATGACCTCGGCCTCGTCGATCGCGAAGCCGTGGTCGTCGGACGCAGTTAAGCAGGGTGTGGTACCGACGGCACAGTCGACGTCGGCGAGGAAGCCGCACGACCGGCATACGACGTGGTGGTGGTTGTCCCCGACCCGCGACTCGTAGCGCGCCAAGGAGCCCGACGGCTGGATGCGCCGTACCAGACCCGCGGAAGTCAGCGCCCGCAGCACGTCGTACACGGCCTGATGGGACACCGCACCGAGATCCTCACGCACCGCACCGATGATCGAGTCAGTGTCGGCATGCGGATGCTCGTGCACCGCGGCCAGCACCGCCAGCCGGGGACGAGTCACCCGCAGCGCCGCCCCGCGCAACAGCTGCTCAACACCCGAAGTCGTGGACACCATCCGAAGTGTCGTCCATTTTCTGGAATCAATCAAGAACCCAGGCGCGCGTCGATGGAGTGGGGGCCCTTCAGCAGCACGTTCTGCGGTCGAGAGTCTCACGGTCACGAACCCGACCGCGCTAGGGTTGACGTGGCGAGAGGAGATGACGATGCCGCGACGGGGTGACGTCTCGAACGTCGCAAACCAGGTCGAGGGACATCCCGCCGTGCAGACCGGCGCCAAGCTCGGTTACGCCGTCAGCGGGGTTCTGCACCTGCTCATAGCGTGGATTGCCCTGCAGGTTGCCTGGTTCTCCAGCCGCAAGGCGGCGGATGAGTCCGGCGCGTTGCAGACCCTTGCCGGAAGCAGTCTGGGACGGGTCTCCCTCTGGTTGGCGGTGCTGGGCTTCCTCGGCCTCGCTGTGTGGCAGCTGGTCGGCACCTTGGCGGTGCGCACTGGCGACAAGTCATCGCAGCTGGCAGACAAGGCGAAGGGACTCGCCAAGACGGCCCTTTACGTTGCGCTTGGGTTGGTCAGTTTCAGCTTCGCCAAAGGCCAAGCCGTCAGCAGCAAGGAGCACAGCGTGGACTTCACGGCCACCCTCCTGGAGCAGCCGGGGGGCCGCATACTCGTCGCCATCGTCGGCCTGGTCGTCATGGGGATCGGTGGCTACCACGTATTCAAGGGGTGGACCAAGAGGTTCCTTCGCGACCTGCGCGAGCATCCGGGCAAGGCGCTCACCCGTGCCGGTATGGTCGGCTATGTGGCGAATGGGATCGCCTTGGGTGTGGTTGGTGGTCTGTTCCTCACCGCGGCGATGCAGAACTCGTCGGGCAAGGCCACCGGCATGGATGGGGCGCTCCGCTCGCTGCGTCAGCAGGCGTTTGGGCCGTGGCTCTTGACTGCCGTCGCCCTCGGCATCGCCGCCTTCGGCATCTATAGCCTGGCGCGCGCAAAGTTCGCGCGGGTCTGAGCCCTTCAGACGCCCACCTCAGTGGGAGCGGCGGATCCGCATCCTGAGGGGGCGCCCATCGGGGTCGTACAGGAGATGGTAGAGCGGTGTGGCCCATGCTTGGGTGAACCGGCTGAGTATCTCGTCGTTGACCGGGCGCAGCCTTCCAGGGGGCCGGGAACCTTGGCATCCGCCGTCATACCAGCGTTGTAGCCGCGCCGCGCAGTCGGCAAACCTGGTGAACGCCTCCGCCAGGTCAGCCAGGTCGTCCACGGGCCCGTGATGGTCGAGGTGCTCCCGGGCGAGGTCGAGCCGCAACGCTCGTGCGTACTCGGGGTCCAGGACCGCTGCGGAGGCCTCGGAGTCATGGGTCCAGGACCTGCGGTTGAAGTTGTCGGACCCGACCGACGCCCAATGGTCGTCGATGACGCAGACCTTTGCGTGCACGTAGACCGGAACGCCCTCCGGGCTCTCCAGCCAGTAGAACGCGACCCTCTCTGGCGCCGCCGTGCGAAGCGTTGCGATGGCGCGCTCACGCCCGACCAGGTTCGGCGCCTTGGAGATGCGACCATCCTGGTCGGGGACGTACGGGAGCACCGCTATCAGATACAGCTCGGGATTGCGGGTCAGTGCCGCAGCGAACATGGCGGCGACCTCCGGCGACCACAGGTACTGGTCCTCGATGTAGATCAGCTTGCGCGCCTGGCTGACCGCCTTGGTGTAGCCCCGTGCCACGCTGCGCTCACCGCGAGGCGCGAACGAGTAGCCGTGGATGCGGCGAGGGTAGGTGCGCAGGAGCTGTACCGGATGTGTCCCAGCTGGCGCTGGGTCGGCATGCTGTGGCGGCAATGGGGTGATCTTCGGCTGGTCGTGCCGGGCCCGGTCCTCAAACCATCTCAGCGGGCTCCGGCTGAGCGACCGGGGGTCTTCCCAGCGTTCACGGAACACCGTCTCCACGTCGCCTACGGCCGGTCCGCTGATGGCGAGCTGTATGTCGTGCCACGGTGGTCGGGGTCCGTACACGGCCGCCATCGG
>JANOHS010000513.1:0-5147 GCA_031406655.1 Micrococcales bacterium | reverse complement strand
GGTTTCCTTGCCAAGGGGGCGATCACCGGTGGCCTGCGCAGCCTGTGGGTGGTCGCGGCGGCGCTGATCCTGTGGAGCGCTGTGATGTGGGTGGCCGAGCGGCGCCACACGGTCCTGGAGCGGAGCGGCGTCCAGCGGGGGGAGGGCGAGGTCACGATGCGGGACGGAGTGGTCATCGGCCTGGCCCAGTGCTTCTCGCTGATTCCCGGTGTCTCGCGCTCCGGTGCCACCATCTCGGCCGGGCTGGTCAGCGGGCTGGACCGGGTCACGGCCACGCGGTTGTCCTTCTTCTTGGCGATCCCCGCGCTGACTGCCGCCGGGCTGTACGAGCTCAAGGATGTCAACGTCGCCGTGGTCGGCGTCGGCCAGATGACTGTGGGAGTCGTCATCGCCTTCGTCGTCGCATATGCCAGCATCGCGTGGCTGCTGAGGTTCGTCACACACCACCCGATCACGACGTTCGTCTGGTACCGCGTCGCCCTGGGCCTCGTTCTGCTGGTGGTCCTGGCCGCGGGTTGGCTCAGCGCCACCTGAGCGGGAGGCTACAACCAGCCGGACCTGTGGAACGCCCGGAACAGGGCGACTTCGACGACGGCCAGGAACCCCAGGACGATGAAGTATGCCGGGCGGTAGTCCAGCTCAGGCATGAACTGGAAGTTCATCCCGTAGATACCGGCAACCATCGTGGGCACTGCGGCCATCGCGACCCAGGCCGAGATCTTCCTCATGTCGTTGTTCTGCTGCACCGTGATCTGCGCGAGGTGGGCGTTGAGCACATCGGTGAGCAGACGGTCGTAGGACTCGATGTGGTCGATGACGCGGAGCAGGTGGTCCGAGACATCAGCGAAGAACGGGCGGATCTCTTCGGGCACGACCGGTGTGTCCTCGGACAGCAGCCGGCTCAATGGCTGTTGGAGCGCCGTCGTCGCGCGCTTGACCTCGAGAACCTCACGCTTCAGCCGGTAGATGTCGCCGGCGTCGACACCTCGGATGCCTGAGAACACTTGCTGCTCAATGCGATCGAGGTCATCGCTCAGCTCACCGTCGATGGTTATGTAGTTGTCGATGATGGAGTCCATCACCGAGTACATGACAGCGATCGGCCCGTGGGTCAGATGCTCGGGGGAATGTTCCAGCCGGGCGCGGACCCCTGCCAGCGGGTTGGCCTCGCCACGACGGACGGTCACGACGAACCGGTCCCCGACCAGGATCATCACCTCGCCGGTCTCGACGTCCGAGGTCGCGTCGATATAGCGCAGGGTCTTCAGCGACAGGAACATCGTGTCGTCATACACATCGAGCTTGGGGCGCTGGTTGCCCTTGACCGCGTCCTCCACGGCAAGGGGGTGGAGCTTGAGCTCATCGTTGACCAAGGCGAACTCGGCGTCGGTCGGGTTCTTCAGACCGATCCAGATGAACCCGTCCTGAGCCTCACGCAGCAGCTCGAGCTCGTCACTGAGATCCCCGCAGGGCATCCGGCGTGCGTCGCGGTAGACGGCCTTGTCAACGATCACGTCGCCTATGTCACCACGGTTTCAGGAACGGCGCACGGGGACCCGCCGTAAAGTGGCGCTCGTGCCGACCTGTCTGCTGATCCGCCATGGACGCACCACCTCCAACGCCAACGGGACGCTGGCGGGCTGGTCCGAGGGCGTGGGCCTGGATGACACCGGGCGGGGGCAGGCCGCTGATCTGGCCGAGCGGCTCAGAGCAGTGCCGCTGAGCGCCGTCGTCTCCAGCCCGCTCCAACGGTGTGTCGAGACCGCTCAGATCGTGGTCTCGACCATGCTCGACGTCACGGTTGAGACGGACGAGCGGGTCGGCGAATGTCGGTATGGCTCATGGACCGGCGGGTCGCTCAAGGAGCTGGCCAAGGAGCCGCTGTGGCGTTTGGTGCAGGACCAGCCGAGCGCCGCGAGGTTCCCCGACGGTGAGCTGTTCACGGGGGAGTCGATCATCGAGATGCAGGCACGCGCGGTGGGTGCCGTGCGCGAGATCGACGCGCGGGTGGCCGCGGAGCACGGACCGCTCGCGTTGTGGGCGCTGGTCTCCCACGGTGACGTCATCAAGTCGATCCTTGCCGATGCCGCGGGGGCGCATCTGGACCACTTCCAGAGGTTCATGGTGGGTCCGGGCTCGCTGTCGGTCGTGCGCTACACCGATCGGCGGCCGTTCGTGCTGCGGCTCAATGACGGTGGTGCGGACCTGTCCGCGCTCGTCCCACAGTCCCCCGACGAGCAAGCGCCTGTGGGCGGTGGCGCCGGCACCTCGGACACTCCGCACAACCACTAAACTTGGCCGTATGCCGGTCCTTGAGTTCGACCCACCAGAACGGTTCGTCGCGGGCACGGTCGGGCCCCCCGGGCAGCGCACCTTCTTCCTGCAGGCCAGCGCCGGGTCACGGCTGACCAGCGTGTCGCTGGAGAAGCAACAGGTGAGCACGCTCGCCGAACGGGTGACGGACCTGCTTGACGACTTTGCCGACCAGGAGGCGGAGGGCGTTGCCGAGGACATCGCCCCCCTTGCCACCCCCATCGAGGACGAGTTCCGGGTTGGCACGATGAGCCTCGGCTGGGACGCCGAACGGCAGGTTGTCATCCTGGAGTGTCACGACGCGCAGGACCCTCTGGAGGTCGATGACGAGGGGGAGCCCACGCTCGAGCCCGAGAGCCCCGCCGAGTCGGGGACGATCCTGCGTGTTGTCATCGAGCCCGCCAGGGCGCGTGCCTTCGCGCGCCGATGCGTCAAGCTCGTCAGCGCGGGGAGGCCCCCGTGCCCCTTCTGTGGCGGCCCCCTCGACCCGACCGGCCACGTGTGCCCTCGCGCCAACGGATACAAGCGCTGAGCCTGGGTGGTCAACGTGCGTCCGCCCCTTCCTTCGACGCAGGACGAGGTCGCCGCCATCCTCGATGTCCTCACGTATGGCGAGATCGAGCTGGAGGGCCGCCTCGTCGATGCCAGCAACGTCGTTCTCCTCGGGCAGCTCGAGCTGGACGACATCCGGACGCCGGTGATCTACAAGCCGGTCAGCGGGGAGCGGCCGCTGTGGGACTTCCCGGACGGGACCCTTGCCCAACGCGAGGCGGCTGCCTTCGTGCTCTCGGCTGTGGGCGGCTGGAACCTTGTGCCCCCAACGGTCCTGAGAGATGGACCGCTCGGTTCTGGCTCGGTCCAGCTGTGGGTTGACGCGGTCGAGGGGGGCACCAGGACCCTCATCGACGTGGTGACGCCGGCGCGTCTTGCCCCCGGATGGCTGCCGGTGTTCGAGGCGCGGCTGGCCGATGGCACCGCCGTGGTCGTGGCTCACGCGGATCGGCCCGACCTGGCCTCTGCTGCTGTCTTCGACGTGGTGGTCAACAATGCGGACCGCAAGGGCTCCCACCTGGTGATGGACGGCGCCGGCTCGCTGTGGGGGTTCGACCACGGCCTCTGCAACCACGCCGAGCCCAAGCTACGCACCGTTCTCTGGGGATGGGCGGGCAAACCGCTGCCGGAACCCGAGCTCGCCCGGCTGGAGGCGCTCGCGGGATGGCTGAGCAACCCGAAGAGCCCGGTCTCAGAAGCCATCGCTGCGCTGTTGACACCGCAGGAGGTCGACGCACTCGGCCAGCGCATCGTGGGTCTGCTGACGAGCGGCGTGTTCCCGGAGCCCGGCGGCCGTGGCCCGGCAGTCCCCTGGCCGCCCCTGTAGGTCGGCCCAGCGGACCCCGATTAGGCTCGGTGCGTGAAATCCTGGCCGTCGCCGTTCATCCCCGCAGTGCCAGGTAAAGGGCTGCCCATCCGTATCCACGACACCGCATCCGGGGCTCTTCGCCCGTTGGAGCCCGGCCCCACGGCGCGGATGTACGTCTGCGGCATCACTCCTTACGACGCCACCCACGTCGGCCACGCCGCGACCTATGTGACCTTTGACCTGCTGGGCCGGGCGCTGCGCGACGCAGGTCATGAGGTGCTGTATGTCCAGAACGTCACCGATGTGGATGAGCCCCTGCTCGAGCGGGCCGCGCGCGACGGTGTCTCGTGGCAAGAGCTGGCAGAGATGGAGATCGACCTCTTCCGCGAGGACATGACCGCCCTGGCAGTGATCGCTCCGGATCACTACATCGGCGCCATCGAGGGGTTCCCGTCAGTCGTGGAGGCGGTGACCAGCCTGCTGTCGCGCGGAGCGGCATACCGCGTGGATGTTCCCGTCGGTGAGGGGATCGCCGGGAACAGCGACGTCTACTTCGACCTCTCCTCCGTCACGGGCTTCGGCTCGGTCTCCTCATGGGACCGCGACCAGATGATGGCGGTCTTCGCCGAGCGAGGGGGAGACCCCGAACGTGCCGGCAAGCGCGACGAGCTGGACCCGCTGTTGTGGCGCGCAGCCCGCGCGGGTGAACCGTTCTGGCCCGGCGGCGACCTCGGTGACGGACGGGCCGGCTGGCACATCGAGTGCACGACCATCGCCCTGGACTATCTCGGCATGCCCTTCGACGTGCAGGGGGGCGGCACCGACCTCATCTTTCCGCACCATGAGATGAGCGCAGTCCAGGCCTGCGGCATCACGGGTGCTGCCCCATTCGCGCACGTCTACGTCCACCAGGCCATGGTCGGGCTCGACGGAGAGAAGATGAGCAAGTCGCGGGGCAACCTGGTGCTCGTCTCGAAGCTGCTGCGGTCCGGGGTCGACCCGATGGCCATCCGGCTTGCCCTGCTTGCACACCACTACCGAACGCCATGGGAATGGACCGACCAGACGCAGGTGGACGCCCAGCTGCGACTGGGGGCCTGGCGGGCCGGGTTGTCGGGAAACGGTGGCCCGTCGGCGGACTCGACGATCTCCCGCATCCGCGAGTGTCTTGCGAACGACCTCGATGCCCCGGGGGCCCTTGGCGCGGTGGACGACTGGGTTCGCGAGAGCCTGGAACGCGGCGGCACCGAGCTCGGCGCACCCGGCCTGGTCGGGCGAGCGCTGGACGCGCTGCTCGGCATCCGGCTCTAGCCTGTGGGCGGGTCCTCGCGACGGCGAAGGTAGCGCTGGAACTCGCGCGCGATGGCTTCGCCGGTGGCTTCGGGCAGCTCTGCGGTGTCCTGGGCCTCTTCGAGCGAGTGGACGTACTCCGCCACCTCTTCATCGGACTCGGCCAGCTCATCCACCCCGTGTT
>JANOHS010000497.1:0-2103 GCA_031406655.1 Micrococcales bacterium | reverse complement strand
CGTCGATGGGGGCGTCGGCGAACGCGGCATACGCGACGGCCACCAAGACCTCGAAGTAGGTCATCCGAGGGCCACCATCGACGGCCGACCTGGCGTCGACGATCTCGATGAAGGGGATCACGTCGTCGTAGGCGGCGATGAACCGCTCGGCGTCGATCGGGTTGCCGTTCAACGCGATTCGTTCGCGGATGTTGTGCAGGTGAGGCGAGGTGAACCGCCCCGTCGACAGCCCCATCTCGCGCAGCATGCTCTCGATCATCCGCGTCGTCGAGGTCTTGCCGTTGGTGCCGGTGATATGGATGGCGGGGAACGCGTGCTGCGGGTCGCCGAGCAGCTCCATCACAGCGGCGATGCGATCCACCGATGGCTCGAGGTCGTGCTCAGGGGCACGCACCAGGATCGACTGCTCGATCTCGCGCATCCGTTTGTGGATGGCGAGCTTGTCCCCCGCGTCGCGCTGGGCAGCGTCCGGACGCCCACTCATGTCTGCTCCTTCGGGTCGAGCGCGAGCTCCATCCAGACGCTCTCAGGTATGCCTTCGCCGCTGGACTCGCGGCCGGTCTCGACGAAGCCCTTACTGCGGTAGAACCTCTCGGCCCCGGTGCTGCCATCGAGATATGACAGCCGGATGTCGGGGTGGTTGTCGGCCCTCGCCCGATCCTCGACCGCTTGCAGGAGAGCCGATCCGATTGCCTTGCCCTGGTGTTCCGGGAGCACATAGAGCTTCCAGAGAGTCAGGTGCTTCTCGTGCATGCCCGCAGCTGCGATGCCGACCACCTCGCCGTCGAGCTCGGCGACGGTGACGCGCCCCGCCCGGATCGAAGGGGTTGTGGCGTCCTCGGTCCACCACTTGGCCAGGCCCATCTCCACGTACTCATCCCCGGCGACGGGCCCGTACGTGGCCGGCCAGGTGCGGCGCCCGACGTTGAGGACGGCCGCCAGGTCGCTCATCTCGGCGGGCCGGATGACCAGGGCCATCAGATCTTCCTCACGAGGATGCGGATCGGCTTGTTGTCGCCGACAACGGCGTCCACGCCCTGGCCCTCGGGAAGGGCGTGCGCCGAGCCCGACGAACCGAACTGCATCGACAGTGTCTCGACCATGATCAGCTCCTGGTGGGCAACCGTGGCCGCCCATACGTCGTCATCGCCGCTCACCGTGAGGCTGATCCGGTCGCTGATGTCCAGGTCCGCGTCGCGACGGGCCTGCTGGACGGCGCGGATGACGTCTCTGGCCAGGCCTTCGGCCGCCAGCTCAGGGGTGACGGTCGTGTCGAGGACGACGAAGCCGTTGCGGGGCAACATGGCGGTGACCCGCGACGACCCCTGTGCGGTGTCCTCCGAGGCTTCACCGGCAGCTCCGCCTGCAACCGCCGCACCAGCCGAACTGGCTTGCGCGACAACGGTTTCGAGGGCATACTCCCCCTCGAACAGGACCAGCCCACCCGCGGTGACGGATCCATCCTCGGACACGGACCAGTCGCCGCTCTTGCTCCCCCGGATGGCGAGCTGAACGTCCTTGCCCAGTCTCGGGCCAGCCGCGCGAGCGTTCACCGTGAGCTTGCGAGAGACACCGAAGTCGGACTCGTTGGCAGTGTCGGAGTGCACCAAGGTGACGGTCCGGACGTTGACCTCATCGGCCACGATCGCGGCGAAGGCCTCAAGCGCCTCGGCGTCGGTCGTGACGACGGTGAGCTCCTGCAGGGGCAGGCGGGTCCGCAGGCCGCCGGCCTTGCGCAGACCCGAGGCCACCGAACAGATCTCGCGGGCCCGGTCCATGGCGGCCACCAGTGCGTCGTCCGCGGGCAGGTCCGTGGCATCCGGCCAGTCGGTCAGGTGCACCGAACGGGCTCCGGTCAGGCCACGCCAGATCTCCTCAGCCGTGAACGGCAGCAGCGGCGCGGCGACTCGGGTGACGACCTCGAGCGTGGTGTACAGCGTGTCGAAAGCACTGTCACGGGAGTCGCTCGCGATGTTCGCCATGTCCCAGAACCGCCCGCGTGAGCGACGGATGTACCAGTTGGAGAGCACCTCGAGGAAGCCGCGGACCGACTCGCACGCTGAGGCCACGTCATACCGGTCGAGCTGGTCCTGGACCTCCTCG
>JANOHS010000496.1:0-3626 GCA_031406655.1 Micrococcales bacterium | reverse complement strand
GAGCCCTTCGCGAGAGCGGCATCATCCGCGGCTACCACGCCGACATCGACCTGACGGGTGTGGGCCTGCCGATACAGGCCATCATCGCGGTCCGGCTACAGGCGCATCACCGCGACCAGATCGAAGCCTTCGTCACGCTGGCCCCTCATCTACCGGGTGTGGTCGAGGTGTTCCACGTCGCCGGAGGAACCGACTACCTGCTCCACGTCGCGACCACTGACACCACCGCGTTGCACGACTTCATCCTGGAGTACTTCGCGGCCAGCCCGGCCATCCAGCACGCGGAGACCAGCCTGGTCTTTCGGCATCTGCGGGGCACCAACGTGCTGCCGGCACGGTGAGTCGGACCAGGCGCCGGGTCCCTCGCCCACCGGTCAGGCTGGTGGTTCGTCGTCCCACTCGACCAGGACCTGACCACCCTGGACGGCGTCCCCGACGATCACGTCGACCGACTTGACCTTGCCATCCTTCGGCGCGGTCACCTCGGTCTCCATCTTCATGGCCTCGAGCACGAACAAGGTGTCGCCGGACTTCACGTCGGCTCCGGCCTCGATGAGCACCTTGACGACGGTGCCGGACATCGGGGCGGTCAACGCGTTGGCGGACGTCGCCGGGGCCTTGGCTGCGGTCGGGGTCATGCCGTAGGCGGACATGGTCCCCACGCGAACAGCGCCCAGGGTGGGCAGGGGGTCCTCCTCGACCTCGACCTCGACGTCGAAGACCGACCCGTCCACGGTGACTTTGAGCTTCATGTAATCGTCGTCCCTCGTCGTGATTGCTGTGCGGGTCCGGTCTGTCTCATGACATGGCGTCTCATTACATGCCGTGCAGGTCGGCGTGCGACTGCTGGGCTGCGGCGCGTCCCTGGGCGGCCCAGCTGTTGCCCCGGCGCAGGTGAACCTGCTTGATCGTGGCGCGCTTGCCGAGGAAGGCCGCGCAGGCAGCGGAGATTGCCAGCAGGACGTCCTCGTTGACCTGGGGGTGCTGCTTGGCCGCCACTTCCTCCAGCGTCTGGACGCGGGCGCTCAGCTCGACCACGAGGGCCTTCAGCTCGGCGATCGTGTCATTGGTCTGGCTCATGCTGCCTCCTTCCGTTCGGTGCGAAGTCCATCAGAGCGGGATCAGGCCGTACTTCTTGGGCGGACGCAGCTCGCGCTTGGCGGAGAGGTTCTCCAGGGCGCGGGCGAGCTTGCGGCGGGTGTCGGACGGCTCGACGATGTCGTCGACCAGACCGCGAGCGGCTGAGACGTACGGCGTCGAGAAGGCGTCGCGATACAGCTGGACGAGCTCTGCCCGCTTGGCGACCGGGTCATCGGCCGCGGCGATCTCCCTGCGGAAGACCACGCCCGCCGCACCCTCAGCGCCCATCACCGCGATCTCCGCAGTGGGCCACGCGAACACGCGGTCGGCGCCCAGGTCCTTGCCGCACATGGCCAGGTATGCGCCGCCATAAGCCTTGCGCAGGACCACCGTGATCTTCGGGACGGTCGCCGCGGAGTAGGCGAACAGCATCTTCGCGCCGTGCCGGATGATCCCGCCATGTTCCTGGGTGACCCCGGGCAGGAATCCCGGAACGTCCACCAGGGTGACCAGCGGAATGTTGAAGGCGTTGCAGAACCGCACGAACCGCGCGCCCTTGTCGGAGGCGTCGATGTCGAGCACACCGGACATGGCGTTGGGCTGGTTGGCCACAAAACCGACCGTGCGGCCGGTGATGCGACCGAAACCCACCACGATGTTGGGGGCGAAACCGGCCTGGACCTCCAGGAAGTCCCCCACATCGGCGAGCTTCAGGATGATCTCGCGGACGTCATACCCCTTCTTCGGGTCGTTGGGGATGATCTCGTTGAGCTCTTCGTCGCGCTCGACATCGTCGTTGCCGGGGAAGAACGGAGGCTCCTCGGTGTTGTTGCTCGGCAGGAAGCTGAGCAGCTTCTTGGCGATCAGGATGGCTTGGTGGTCGTCGTCGGCCACGAAGTGGGTCACCCCCGATCGCACCATGTGGGCGAGGGGGCCACCCAGCGCCTCCCCGGTCACCTCTTCCCCGGTGACCTGCTTGATGACGTCGGGGCCGGTGATGAACATCCGCGAGGCCCCGGTCTGGATGATGAAGTCGGTCAACGCAGGAGAGTAGGCGGCGCCACCGGCACAGGGGCCGGCGACGATCGAGATCTGCGGCACCACTCCCGAGAGCGCGACGTTCTGGAAGAACACCTTGCCGTATCCGGACAGGGAGTCGATGCCCTCCTGGACGCGGGCGCCCCCGGAGTCGTTGAAGAACACGAACGGGGTGCCGTTGTACAACGCGGACCGCATCACCTTGGCGACCTTGACCGAGTGCATCTCACCGGCTGAACCACCGGCGACGCTGAAGTCCTGGCTGGCAACGTGCACCGGGCGACCGAGCACGGCCGCCGCGCCGGTGACCACACCGTCGGCCGGCATGACCGCGGTGTCCATCCCGAACAACGTGGTGCGGTGCTGGGCCAGCATCCCGCTCTCCTCGAAGCTGAGCGGGTCGACCAGCTCGGCGATCCGCTCGCGGGCGGTCATCTTGCCGGCCTCGTGCTGTTTGGCGTGACGCTTCTCGCCACCCCCTGCGATGACCTCTTCGCGACGGGTGCGCAGCTCGGCGATCCGCTCCTGCATGGTCTTGGGACGTGGGCTGGTGGGGGGCTTGGACATTGGCGTGGCCATCTTTCCTAGGCGGGCTTCACTGCGACGGAGTGCCGCTTGCCGTTGATGGTGATCTCGTACTTGATCGGGCCGTGTATGGGACCCGTCTTGGAGGAGGCGGCGGCACGTTCTGCCTCCATCTCGGCAGGGTCCTTTCCGACGTTCTTGGGACCCTCGTCGCGCGTGGTGAAGAAACCCGGCGCCACCTTCGGGAACATGGCGTAGGTCAGCACGTCCTCGTCGGAGCCGTTGAACCCGTCGATGGCCTCCGCTTCGGTGCGCAGGGCAGCCCATTCGGGTGCGATCAGGTCAGCCGGACGCTCGGTGATGGTCTCCTTGCCGGTCTGGGCCGCGGCCATGGCCACGATCTCCGGGTCCTTCTCGCCCATCGTGTAGCCGTAGTACCCGAGCATCAGGTCGGCGAACTCCGCGGTCAGCACCTTGTAGTGGCCCATGATCACGTTGAACACGGCCTGGGTGCCGACGATCTGGCTGGATGGGGTGACCAGCGGCGGATAGCCGGCGTCCTTGCGGACCCGCGGCACCTCTTCGAGCACCTCACGCAGCTTGTCCGCGGCGCCCTGTGCCTTGAGCTGGGACTCCATGTTGGAGATCATGCCGCCGGGGATCTGGCTGTCGAAGATGTCGGTCTCGACGTTGAACGCCGACATGAACGCCGTGTAGCGGGGCCGGATCTCGGCAAAGTGGTCCTTGATCTTGCCCAGCCGCGCCTTGTCGAGGTCCGCGATGTAGCCGGTGCCCTCGAGCATCTCCTGAAGTGACTCGGTGGGGTTGTGACCGGGGCCGAGCGAGAGTGAGCTGATGGCGGTGTCGACGACATCCGCGCCGGCTTCGATGGCCTTCATCAGCGAGACCAGGGTGACTCCGGTAGTCGCGTGGCAGTGCACGTTGACCTGCATGCCAGGGATCTCGGCCTTGATGGCCGACAC
>JANOHS010000495.1:0-3952 GCA_031406655.1 Micrococcales bacterium | reverse complement strand
GCTCTCAACGACGGCGCCAACGCCCGCGCCGAGCTCTACAACCGGCTCATCGACGAGTTCGGTGTCCAGCTCTTCATCTCCGCGGGTAACAGCGGGCCTGGTGTCAACACCGTTGGCGACCCGTCGGTCGCCACGGACGTGGTCAGCGTCGCCTCGTCCATCTCCAAGGACACCTGGAAAGCCAACTACGGCGCGGTCGTGTCCTCCGCCCTGAATCTTCACAACTTCTCCTCGCGCGGCCCGCGCGAGGACGGCGGGTTCAAGCCCAACGTGATGGCACCCGGCTCGGCCGTCTCCACCGTTCCCCGGTGGCTCAAACAGGCCGATGTCGCCGAGACCGGCTACGCACTGCCGCCGGGGTACGCGATGTTCAACGGCACCTCGATGGCCTCGCCCCAGGCCGCCGGTGCCGCGGCGCTGCTCCTGTCCGCGGGACTTCAGACCGGCACGCCGATCACGCCCCCGCAGCTGCGGAAGGCGATCTACACCGGCGCGGACTTCGTCAGTGGTCTGCCGGCGATGGCACAGGGCAACGGGCAGTTCGACGTCAACGAGGCCTGGACCCTGCTCCGCGGCGTGCCGGAGGTCCAGGACTACACGGTCTCGGCGCCGGTCTGCACCGAGATCTCGGACTTCCTCACCACCCCGGACAAGGGCACGGGTATCTACAACCGCTGTGCCATCGGACAGGGCGGGCAGGCGCCCGGCACCTTGGCCACCTACCAGGTGACGATCACCCGCACGTCCGGGCGAGCCGGCAACGTGCGTCACACGCTTCAGTGGGTCGGCAACGACGGCACCTTCACCGGACCGTCCTTCGTGGGCCTGCCGCTGAACGCGCCCAGGACCATCACGGTGCGGGCCAGGCCGTCAGCCGGCGTCCACTCGGCGATCCTGCGGGTCGACGACTCCGGGACGTCGGTGGTCGACCACGTCATCCTGGCCACCGTCGTCGCACCGACAACGCTCGGAGCACCGTCACACGCCACCACCACCAGCGGCACGGTCCAGCGAAACCTGACCAAGAGCATCTTCGTCACGGTTCCCGCTGGCGCCAAGTCGCTTCAGGTCAACCTTGCGGGCATCGCCACCGGGAGCCAGACGCGGTTCATCGCGTTCAACCCGTACGGCATACCGATTGACAGCACGTCGTCGCTGGAGTGCTACACCAACTTCAGCGATCCGGCCTCCTGCAAGCCGACGTCACGGGCGTACGCCGACCCGATTCCGGGCGTGTGGGAGATCGAGGTGGAAAGCCGACGGACCTCACCGTTCCTTGACAACCCGTACCGCCTCACCGCAGCGGTCCAGGGAGTGACGGTCACGCCTGCGGTCGTTGTCCTCGACAGCGTCCAGGCGGGCGTGCCGTCGCCGGTGTCGTGGAGCGTGCGAAACGACTTCGGTCAGGTGACGGTTCATGCTGTGGGCGGCCCGTTGGGCAGCTCGCTGAGCCAACGTCCGACGATCGCCAACCATGAGCTGTTGGAGTTCGAGGTGGTCGTCCCGGCGGGTGCCTCTCGCCTCGATGTCTCCATCGGCAACCCGAGCGACCTGGCGGCTGACCTCGACCTGTTCGTCCTGCTGGGCGGCGTGGAGGTCGGCCGTGACGCCGATGGTGACTCGGAGGAGTCGGTGAGCCTCGACAACCCGGTGGCCGGAACCTACACGGTGCAGGTGGACGGATTCGACGTGCCAGCTGGCACGACCGCGTTCGACTACCGCGACGTGTTCTTCTCCCCGGCCCTCGGCAACGTCACAGTGCCGGGGACGGTCACGACGCTCGCGCCTGGTGCGACCACTACCGTCTCGGGCAGCGTGACCGCGAACGCGGCACCAGAGGCGGGGCGCCAGCTGTTCGGGGAGATGAACGTCCTCAGCTCTGAGGGCGCCGTTCTCGGGACCGGCTCGGTGCAGATCTCGGCGGTGACGCCGTAGCGCCGTCCGGCTGAGGTAGTTGCAGCATGGAAGGGCCCCGCGGGTGACCGCGGGGCCCTGTCCATGTCTCAGGGGCGAAGGACGCGCTCGACCACCAGCGGCATGCCCTGCTGACAGGTGGTGACCAGATCGGGCTGGACCGTGCCCTCGACCTCGATCTCCTGCCCGGTGACCAGGGCTCCCTGCCGCCAGATGAGCAGGTACGTGACCCCTTTGCTGGTGAGCAGCCTGCAGCCGGGCTCGACCCCGTCGGACACGGTGCCCCTCACCCGCACCGTCGAGTGCTTGCCGGACCTGGTCGGCGGCACGATGAGGTCCTCGGGAGGTCCGGTCGGCGTAGCTGGGGTGGTGGGCATCGCGCTCGTCCTTGTCGTCGTCGGCGCCGTTGCCGAGGTCGGTGTTGAGGCGGTGATCACCGAGCCCGGACCTGCCCCCTCCACAGAGCCGCAGGCGCTCAGGGCAACGAGTGCGAGGACTCCGGTGACTACGGCACTGCCTCTGGTCATACCTCGTCTGACGCCCCGGAGCCATGCCGCGTTCCCTTCCCGGCAAACCGTTTCCGCATAGGTCGCGATGGGCACGACCCGAGCCGCCTCGCCGCGGTGACCTCCTCTCGGAAGTCCCACACCGAGGGCGCGTCAAACCCGCTCGGGGTCAACCCGAACGGGGGGCGTGCTCACGGAGGTCTCAGGCGGGCTGGATGGTGTAGTCGACCGTCTGCACGCGGCACATGCCGTCCTGGAAGATGAACGTGTCGACCGCGTGCTCGGCCTTGCGGCCGCCCCCGATCGCCGACCACTCCAGGTAGAGCACGTCGCCGGCGAACACGGTGTCGAGCTGCCAGGCGGCCGAGGGCAGGTCGCTGAGCAGCTGGGTGAAGACCTGCCGGGCGCCGTCCTTGCCGCGGTAGACCAACTTGTTCACGATCAGGATCGCGTCCTCGGTGTAGTCCTCGACGATCCCCTCGAGGTTCCCGGCTCCCAGCTCCTGTCCGTGGTGGGCGAAGACCTCTTCCGGCGTGCGTGTCATGGTCGTGCCTCTCGCTCGGTGTGGACCTCGGAACCTACGCCCGACGCGGCTGTTGACGGAAGGGTCCTGGCCCTGTTCCGCGCGTGCTGATTGCTCTACGGTGCGGAGCAGGGAAGGCCACCGGGGTCGCCCGCGTTCGCTCTGGGAGGCGTGATGAAGGCGGTTCGGCTGCATCGGTATGAGGAGCGTCCGGATGTCCAGGATGTCCCCGAGCCACAGGCCACCGGGCCGCTCGACGTGGTCGTCCGGATCGGGGGAGCGGGACTCTGCCGGACCGACCTGCACATCGTCGAGGGTCAGTGGGCGGACAAGAGCAACGTCGCGCTGCCGTACACGCTGGGCCACGAGAACGCCGGCTGGGTCCACTCGGTCGGCTCCGCGGTGGAGCACCTGCACCACGGGGATGCCGTGATCCTGCACCCGCTGGTGACCTGCGGCTTCTGCCGGGCCTGTCGCGCCGGCGACGACGTGCACTGCGAGGCCAGCGCCTTCCCGGGCATCGACACCGACGGCGGCATGGCGGACCTGATCAAGACCACGGCGCGCTCGGTGGTCAAGCTCGCCCCGGGCATCGAACCCGCCGCGGTGGCCGCGCTGGCCGACGCCGGGCTCACGGCATACCACGCGGTGAAGAAGGCGGTTCCGTTGCTGTACCCGGGAAGCACCTGCGTCGTCATGGGAGCCGGAGGCCTCGGCCACCTCGGCATCCAGTGCCTGCGCGCGATGAGCGCCACCCGCATCATCGTGCTCGACCCCAACGACGAGGCCCTTGCCCTCACCCGCGGCTGGGGAGCGGACGAGACGGTCCTGGTGGACGGCAAGCACATGGAGCAGGTCCGCGAGATGACCAACGGCATGGGCGCCGAGGTGGTGCTGGACTTCGTAGGGGAGAGGGGAGCCGAGCGGGACAGCTGGGCGATGACGAGGCGGGCCGGGAGCGACTTCGTGATCGGGTATGGCGGGAGCGTCGACGTCCCGACCATCGACG
>JANOHS010000486.1:0-8637 GCA_031406655.1 Micrococcales bacterium | reverse complement strand
AAACGCCTGCGCGACAACGGGTTCCTGACACCGTGAGATCCGTCCGCTGGGCTCGCGCCGGCCTCGTCATCCCGGCGTGGGCCGCCATCGCCGTCCTGCTGGTGCCCCTGGCCGCACTCCTGCTCAAGGCGGACTGGGCCGGCATACCCGCCCATCTGGCCAACCCCGCCGTGGTTCCGGCGCTGCGACTCTCGCTGGTGACAACCAGCTCGACCCTTGCGATCTGCATGCTGCTCGGCACCCCGCTGGCCTGGCTGCTGGCCCGCTCGACGCACCGGGCGACGCCATGGCTGCGAGCGCTGGTGACGGTCCCCCTCGTGCTGCCGCCCGTCGTCGGGGGCGTGGCCCTGTTGATGGCGTACGGGCGCGAAGGCGTTGTGGGCAGAGTCCTCTTCGACCTGGCCGGATGGTCCATACCCTTTACGACGGTGGCCGTCATCTTCGCCGAGGTGTTCGTGGCCATCCCGTTCTATGTGCTCGCCGTGGAGGGGTCGATGCGCGGGCTCGACCCCAGGTATGACGGGCTGGCGGCCACCCTGGGCGCCTCACCGTGGCGCACCTTCCGGACGGTCGTCGTGCCGATGGTGGCACCAGGCATCGCCAGCGGCGCCGCGCTGGCGTGGGCTCGGGCGCTGGGAGAGTTCGGCGCCACGATCACCTTCGCCGGAAGCTTTCCCGGCCGCACCCAGACCGCGCCTCTCGCCGTGTACTTCGCTCTCGAGAGCGACCCGCAGGCTGCCATCGCCCTGAGCCTGGTCATGCTGCTGATCAGCGTGGTCATCCTCGGCGTCCTGCGCGGACGGTGGCTCCGGTGACCCTTCGCGCCGAGGTCCGGCTGACCCGGGGCCTGCTGGACCTCGACCTCGAGCTTCGCGCCCAACCGGGTGAGGTCGTGGCGGTCCTGGGCCCGAACGGCTCGGGCAAGACCACGCTCCTGCACGCTCTGGCTGGCCTTGTTCGCCTGCAGCGCGGGCAGATCCACGTCGCCGGCTCGCTGTGGGACAGCCCTGCTCAGAAGGTGTGGATGGCACCCGAGCAGCGCCGGACCGGTCTCGTCCTGGCGGACCACATGCTCTTCCCGCACCTGAGCGTCATCGACAACGTCGGCTTCGGGCCTCGCTCACGGGGTGTTCCCAAGGCCGACGCCCGGGCGCGGGCCGGCGTCGAACTGGAAGCACTCGGCCTTGGTGACCGCCGCGACGTCCGGCCCCGTGAGCTCTCCTCCGGTCAGGCCCAGCGGGTCGCGCTCGCCAGAGCCCTGGCCACCGACCCCGCCGTGCTGCTGCTCGACGAGCCGTTGTCCGCGCTCGACCCCACCACCCGGGCGCAGACCCGCGCCGACCTCGGCGTCCGGCTGCGCGCGTTCCCCGGCATCACCATCATGGTGACCCACGACCCTCTGGACGCGTTGTCCCTCGCCGATCGCCTGGTCTTCATCGAGGCCGGTCGACTGGTTCAGCAGGGTACGCCGAAGGAGGTTATCGCCCGGCCCCGCGATCCCTACGTGGCTCAGGTCGTCGGGCTGAACTTCCTTCGCGGGCAACGGGTCAGCGACCAGCACGTCGATGTCGGCGGGACCACGGTCGTGGCGCCCAACGTCCCGGCCGGTGGTCCTGTGTGCGTGACCATCCCGCCGTCAGCTGTCGCCCTGTACCTGACCCGGCCCGAGGGCTCACCGCGAAACACGTGGCCGGTCACCGTCAGCGATATACAGCTCGTCGGCCAGACCGCCCGGGTGAGCCTTACCGGTCCGTTTGCGCTCACCGCCGAGGTCACGACCACAGCCGTGGCCGACCTGCGTCTCGGGGTCGGTCAGGCGCTATGGGCAACGGTGAAAGCCACCGAGGTGCACGCCTATCCCGCGTGACGACCAAATCCCAGCCCACCCCGCCCGCTTGTTGCCCTGAAACCACCGAACCAGCACCTGGCAGCACCCGAAACGGTGGTTCGGAGGCAACAAGAGGTGGCCAACGTCGGTCAGAGCCGCCGCCCGTTCAGCTCGGCGGCAGGAGTCAGCCAGAGGTCGTGGATGGTTTCGGCCAGCTCGCCCACCGGCGTGTACCCGGTGAAAGGGGAGTCGGGCTTGGCTGCTCGCATGGCCGGCGTGAGAAGTGCCTTGATCTGCAGGATCACGGCCGCGGCCAGGCTGTCCTTGAACGAGTCGGCGACCGCGAGCGCCCACGTCTCCGCGGCGGCCTTGGCTGCGGCATACGAGGCGTTGGCAGCGGACGGCGCGTTCGTCTCGACCGTCGAGATGAGGATGAGCCGACCTCGGGGGCTGGCCTTGATCGCGTCGTGGAATGCGCGAGAGGTGTGCTGCAACGTACGAATCAGCCTGTCGTTCAACCAGTTCCAGTCGGCAAGGTCGGCGTCCACGATGCCGGCGCCACCACGCCAGCCACCCACGAGGTGCACCAGCCCGTCGACCCGTCCAAGCTCGCTCTCGACCGCGACGGCCCACTCGCGAGTGGCTTGCTCGTCGAGCAGATCCACGACGGAGGCCTGGACCCGGCCGGCCGGAACCCGAGCCAGGACGTCGGCCACGAGCGCGTCGATCCGCTCACGGTTGGAGCCGGCCGCGACCACCGTGGCGCCCGCGCCGGCCAGCCGCTCAACCAGCGTCGGCCCGGCAGATCCCCCCGCACCAGCGACGACGATGACCAGCCCGGCGAGGTCACCGCGACCGGTCGGTCCCGGCGGGTCCTGTGTGTTGCTCATGAGTGATCCGTTCGGCGAAGTCAGGTCAAGGGTGAGCGGGGGCGAGCCGTATCGTCTGCATCATGCCAGCGGAACGTGTGATGTCCACCGAAGAGTCCCAGGACCTGATCGACCTGACCCGGGAGATCTGTGCCGATCAGCTCGCGCCCAAGGTCGACGCCGCCGAGGAGGCCGCCGAGTTCCCGCGCGACACCTTCACCCTGTTGGGGCGCTCCGGCCTGCTCTCCCTGCCGTATACCGAGGAGTACGGCGGCGGCGGCCAGCCCTACGAGGTCTACCTCCAGGTCGTGGAGGAGATCGCCTCGGCCTGGATGAGTGTGGCGGTCGGCGTCTCCGTGCACTCCCTGACCTGCTTCCCGGTGGCTGAGTACGGCAGCGACCAGCAACGGAGCGACCTGCTCCCATCAATGCTGAGCGGCCAGACCCTCGGCGCCTACTGCCTCTCCGAAGCTCAGGCAGGGAGCGACGTGTCCGCGATCTCCACCAGGGCGACCCCCACCCAGGATGGCTCGCAGTACAACATCAAGGGCACCAAGGCCTGGATCTCCCACGCCGGCCACGCCGACTACTACACCGCCTTCGTGCGTACCGGCGACCACCCGAGCAAGGGCTTGTCGTGCTTCGTCATCCCCGGCGACACCGATGGCATCTCCTTCGGCGCACCCGAGCGCAAGATGGGCTTGTCCTGCGACACCGTGCGCCACGTCATCTTTGACGGAGCCCTCGTCGACTCCGCCCGCCTGATCGGCACACCAGGTTCGGGCATGTCGATCGCCCTTCACGCGCTCGACTCAGGCCGGCTCGGAATCGCCGCGGCCGCAACGGGTCTGGCGCAAGCGGCACTGGACGTGGCCGCGGCATACAGCAAGGAGCGGGAGCAGTTCGGCAAGGCCATCAGTGAGTTCCAGGGACTGTCGTTCCTGCTCGCTGACATGGAGGCCGCCGTGACATCGGCGCGCGCCACGTATCTCCATGCCGCGCGGCTCAAGGACGCCGGCCGGCCGTTCACGAAGCAGGCCGCGGTTGCCAAGCTCATCTGCACCGACGCGGCCATGCGGGTCACGACCGATGCCGTCCAGGTGCTCGGTGGCTACGGTTACACGCGTGACTTCCCGGTCGAGCGCTACATGCGCGAGGCGAAGGTCACCCAGATCTTCGAAGGCACCAACCAGATCCAGCGCCTCGTCATCGCCCGCCAGCTGCTCCGCGGCTGACCTCTCGTCCTAGGAGAATTCCCTTGCAGATCAACGCTTCCACGGTCGCGCTCGTCACCGGCGGCGCCTCCGGCCTCGGCGAGTCCACGACCCGACGTCTGCACGCGGGCGGGGCCTGCGTCGTCATCGTCGACCTGCCCTCATCCGCCGGTCAGGCCCTCGCTGCCGAGCTCGGCAACCGAGTCCGATTCAGTGCTGCCGACGTGCGCGACGAGGCCCAGGTGCAAGCTGCCATCGCCGTTGCGAAGGAGCTCGGCGACCTCCGGATCGTGGTCAACTGCGCAGGCATCGGAACGCCGGGTCGAATCGTTGGTCGAAAGGGCCCGTTGGACCTCGAGTCCTTCCGGAATGTCATCGACATCAACCTGATCGGCACCTTCAACGTCGTCCGCCTGACCGCGGCGGCCATGCTCGAGAACGAACCGGTCGACGGTGACCGCGGGATCATCGTGATGACCGCGTCCATCGCCGCCTACGACGGGCAGATCGGACAGGCCGCGTATGCCGCGTCAAAGGGTGGCATCGTGAGCCTCACCCTCTCGGCCGCACGCGACCTCGCGGACAAGCTCATTCGCGTCGTGACCGTTGCACCGGGGACCTTCGCGACGCCGATGCTCGCCGGGCTGCCGGACGAGGCGACCGCTGCCCTCGAGGCTCAGGTGCCCCACCCTTCGCGTCTGGGCAAGCCAGGCGAGTACGCCTCCCTGGTGGCGCACATCGTCGACAACGGGATGCTCAACGGTGAGGTCATCCGGCTCGACGGCGCGCTGCGGATGCCCCCGCGTTGATGGCCGTGGCGGCGAGGTGATCCTGTCCGGCGTCGCTGACGCCTGCTTGAGATGTTGCGCAGCCATTACCGATGTGGCCGGACCCCTACGCCTCTACTGTGGACCCACTGATCCGTGGCAAGGAGCCAAGTCATGAGCCAAGCGCGAGTGGACATCGTCATGAGTCAAGCGCGAGTAGACATCCTGGACGCCGCGACCGACCGGGTCGTCGATCACTGCTACGGCCTGACCACCAGGGGCATCTGCCCGGACGCCAACCGCGAAGGGATCGTGCCCTGCAACGGCCGCCGCGTCGCCTCGCAGGGCGCCGGACCGGAGTTCTGGCTCGTCTGGGTCCCGCCGGCGTCCCGACACTGTCCCCTGTCATGGAGCCTGGACTCGATCGGCTACTGATACGCCAGGAAAGCCCGGGTCATCGGGCGTTGGGCACCCTCGGCACAACGTCGGCCCGACCCCTTGGTCAGGCCTTGCGGACGGCCGCGACAGGGCGTAGAAAGAAACCACGTACCCGGTAACGGGCAGCGTCGACGGACAGTAAACGAGGTCCTGCAACCGGCGGTCCAAAGCGTCGGCTTCGCCCGTGGTGGGGCGAGGGGACCCTGCCGCACTGGCCGGCCAGTCTGGGACGCCACACCCGCGACAAAACGGGACCCCGCCAACTCATACTTGGCGGGGTCTCCCCATTGAAGCGCGGCCGGGCCACTGATCATGGGACCGACACGCGTGCCTCGGGGTGTAGATGCGACCTGATGGTTCCCGAGCTGGCAGATCATCCGCGAGCGTGCGCCGCGGACTCACAGCCGACCCACAGCGCCGTCACATGGGTTTCGGAGGCACGCGGTCTAGACAGGGATCACACAAGGAACCCGACTCGAGGAGAATCCCATGAGCAAACGCACCACCGGCCTCATTCTCGCCGGCATTCTCGCCACGGGGGCCGCTGGCGCCGTGGCGATGACCCCCGCCTCCGCCACCACCTCGGACAACGCTGTCACGAGCCGGCTGGCCAGCATCAAGAGCGCGCTGACCGGGCTCGTCAGCGACGGCACCCTCACCCAGAAGCAGGCCGACAAGGTCGCTGAGACACTCGACAACAAGCTGCCCGCGCACGGCATGGGCGGTCCCGGCGGCCGGATGGGCGGTATGGGCGGCATGGGGATGATGGCCCATGGCCATGACGCCGCCGCGAAGGCTCTCGGCATGACCACCGACGAGCTCTTCACCGCGGTGCACAGCGGCAAGAGCCTGGCCGACGTTGCGAAGGACCAGAAGGTCAGCGTCGACTCGCTGATCAAGGCCATGGTCAC
This sequence comes from Micrococcales bacterium, assembly GCA_031406655.1. Taxonomy (GTDB): domain Bacteria; phylum Actinomycetota; class Actinomycetes; order Actinomycetales; family Dermatophilaceae; genus UBA4719. The sequence continues at coordinate 2,610 of JANOHS010000486.1, read as the reverse complement.
CTCCGCGCAGGCCGACCTCGCGGCTGCGGTCAAGAACGGCACCCTGACCCAGGCCCAGGCCGACACGATGAAGAGCTCGCTCACCGAGCGGATCACCGACCAGGTCAACGGTGTCCGGATGGGCCGTGGCCCAGGTGACGGCGACCGCGGCACCAGGTGGTCCCCCGCCCCGAGCGACACCTCAGGTGCCACGTCCAGCATCCCCTCCAGCACCGTCTGAGCGACGGGAGCCGCTCCGGCTCCCGTCCCGGAGACCAGCGGCCCAGCGCCCACACCCCTACCGGGGTGGGCGCGTCGCTGTTCGACGCCATGGCCAGAGGGCAGGAGTGACGACGCTCACACGCCGGACCGGTATCCCTTTCGGGTCCCGATGCGTCGATGAGGCGTACGAGATCCAACCAAGGAGGACCCCATGAACAAGAACATGAGCTCAGCTGACAGCAAGCTTCGCGCCTTCGTCGTGGCCCCGGTGCTCGTCGCCGCCGGAGTGCTGGTCGGCCCGGCAGGCTGGCTCGCCATCGTGCTCTATGCCCTGGCCGGCGTGATGCTGGCGACGTCCCTGGTGGGCACCTGCCCGCTGTACATGGTGTTCGGGCTGCGTACCTGCCCGGTCCAGAAGGCCACCACCCCCGGCGCGGATCGGGCCACCTCGCGCTAACGTCGCGTCGTGCCCGCCCTGGATGTTCGTAGCCGACTCGCTGCCGAGGTCCCCGGACTGCTCAGGTACGCCCGCACCATCGTGCGGGACGACCGGCTGGCCGAGGACCTCGTGCAGGAGACGCTGCTGCGCGCCCTTCAGCGGGCCGACTCCTACCGGGGCGAGGCATCGCTGGCCACCTGGCTCCACCGCATCCTTCACAACCTCGCCGTCGACCTGTTCCGCAAGGACCGCGAGGACGCCACCGAGGATATCGAGCGCGAGGTCGAGAAGAGGTGGCGTGATGACTCATACACCGTGGACGCCGCCATCGTCATCGAGCGGGCCGAGACCCGCACGGAGCTCGAGGACGCTCTGGTGCGACTGCCCGTCATGTATCGGACCGCCGTGGTCCTGCATGACGCGGAGGGGATGACCGTGGCCGAGATCGCGGACGTCCAGGCCGTCGGGCTGCCCGCCGCCAAACAGCGGCTCCGTCGGGGTCGGATGATGCTGGTCGACGCGCTGGCGCAGGGGCAGCGGCGGCGGGACGCCATGCGCGGGGTCCCGCTGCGTTGTTGGGACGCCCGCCGCAAGGTCTCGGACTACCTCGACGACGAGCTCGTGGCCCCTGATCGCGTTCTGGTGGAGCGCCACCTCGAGACGTGCCCCACCTGCCCCCCGCTGTATGCCGGCCTGGTCGGCACCCGGGCTGCCCTGGGCGCCCTGCGCGACGCCGACACGGTTGTCCCGGAGTCGCTCGCCGACCGCATCCAGGAGCTGCTCACCCGCACGTGAGTGCGGCAGCACGGTGAGCTGACTGCTGGTAATTCGGGCAGCTCGCTGGCAAACCGTGGGGCAAGCAGGGACTTTCGTCCCTTTTACCGCGCACGAAGGGCGCTCTAGCGTGAGTTGGTGGTGCTCCCCTCGTATTCAGGCAGTGGAGGCGACAAACGATGAAGTCATACCGGGGAAACGCGATCGCGGCGGGAGTTCTGTTCATCCTCTGCACGGCCGCGGCCATATTGAGCATCGTTCCGCTGGGGGAAACGGTGGGCGCGCCCGTCGATTTCGCCAAGCTGGCGGGAAGCGACAACGCCGTGGTCATGACGGCGCTCATCCAGTTCGTCTGGGCCGCCTCCGGGATGGGCATCGCCATAGCGCTGTATCCGGTCCTTGTGTTGTTCAACCCAGCTCTGGCTCTTGGAGCTGTCGTCGCCAGGGTGGTCGAGAACGTTTTCATCCTGATCGGGACCCTCAGCCTGCTTGCGCTGCTGACCGTGAGCCAGCAGGCGGAAGGCTCCGCCGCCCCGTCCTCGTTTCAGGCCACCGGAGACGCATTGGTCGCGGTGCGGGAATGGGCGTCGGCTGACTTTCTCGCAGGGCTGGCGTTTGTCGTCGGGACTTTCTTGTACAGCTACGTGATGTACAGATCGAGGCTCATTCCCCGATGGCTGTCGGGTTGGGGTCTTTTTGCAGCCGTCTCGGTCTTGGTCGCCCACCTCTTCGTCGGCTTCACCCAGGACTTCGGCTTCACGTCCGCGACCAACCTCCTCAGCGTCCCGATAGCTTTCCAGGAAATGGTCTTGGCCGTGTGGCTGATAGCCAAAGGATTCAATCTGTCGGCTGTGCGTTCGATCGCGCCGTCGGCTGTGCCTTCGATGACGCCGTAGGTCTCGATCTCTGAGCGGCCCCTGGGTCGATCAGTGTCCGATCAGTGTCCGATCAGTGTCCGCTCGGGTGGTCAGGGCGCGACGAGCTCTGCCCTGGCGGTGGCCCGGTCGGTGTCGTGGTCGAGGGTGGCCAGGTAGCGCTCGGCGTCCAGCGCCGCAGCGCAGCCCGAACCCGCAGCGGTGACCGCCTGACGGTAGGTGTGGTCGACCAGGTCACCGGCGGCGAAGACCCCCGCCACGTTGGTCGCGGTGCCCCGGCCCACGACCTGCACGTAACCGCCGGCATCCAGATCCACCACA
>JANOHS010000481.1:0-6253 GCA_031406655.1 Micrococcales bacterium | reverse complement strand
GGTCGATGTCGATCACGAGGACGCGCAGGCCGGCCTGGGCGAGAGCTGCGGCAAGGTTTACCGTCGTCGTGGTCTTCCCCACCCCGCCCTTCAGATTCGCCACCGTCAAGATCCTGGTGTGGTCCGGCTTGGGAAAGACCTTGCCGGTCAACGAGATGCGACGCCGGGCATCGGCAGCGACCGCTTGGGCCAGAGGTGTCTCGGCGCCCGGCTCCGGGAGGGCCGCGGCGAGCTGGTCACGCTCGGACGAGTCCTTCGGGCTCCACCCGACTTCTGTTTCACGTGAAACAGGACCTTGGGACGGGTCGGCGCCGTGTTCCTCATCGCCGTCCTCGAGTGAGCCGGCAACAGGCACGGCCCCGCCCCGCTCCGGCTCGACGCCCGAGCTGGGCCACCCCAGGTCCGCCGAGGGGGCATCGGCATCGTCATCCGCCGAACGATCTGACGGCCAGCCCAGCCCTGTGTGGACCATTCCAGATGTCGCCACCTGCCACCTCAATCTCTCGTCACACCCCGGCGCTGACCGCGAGCTGGTCCTACCGTAGCCGCTCGAACCGACCGACCTGTTGATCAGCCGCGGCGCCTGCCCCTGACCTTTTTCCGACCCACGCCGGCGCGTGGGGCCTGGTGATCCCCGAGGACCACCCGAAGCACCGTCGTCGGGGGATCCACGATGCCGACGCCAAAGGTTTCAACGACCTCTTCCACGGCGCCCAGCCGGCGCAGCACCCCCAGGTCGGCCGCCAGCTCCTCGGCGACACGTGCTCCCCTGATCGCGAGCAGGGATCCCCCTGGCAGCAACAACGGCAGGCACCACGTCGCCAGCTCGCCCAGGCGCGCGACGGCACGAGCAGTCACCACGGGCGCCCTCAGGGTGCCCCAGAGCTGCTCGGCCCTGCCGCGATGCACACTGACGTTCGTCAGCCCAAGGTCGGTAACCGCCATGGACAACCAGTTGGTCCGCCGCAGCATCGGCTCGACGCAGTGCAGCTCCAGGTCCGGGCGGGCGATGGCCAGGGCCAGCCCCGGCAGGCCCGCCCCCGAGCCGACGTCGATGACCATCGTGCCATGGGGTATCGCCGGGTGGATGACCGCGCAGTTGAGGACATGGCGCTCCCACAGCCGCGGCACCTCGCGTGGTCCGATCAGTCCGTGGGAGACCCCACTGTCGGCCAGGATCGCCGTGAACCGCTCAGCCAGAGCCAACCGGTCACCAAAGACCTGCGCGGCGCCGGTGGGCGCCGGCGGAGCCACTAGCTGCTCATCGTGCAAGGGCGGATCGGCTCTGCCGAGCTCGGTTGCCTGACCGTCACCCATGAATACCATTCACCGGCCGTCACGCGTGCTCGCGGGGCGACCGTCGTCCTTCACGTGACTGCGCACCGAGTGGTCCTGGGCTGTTTCACGTGAAACGACTTGGTGCGCAAGGAAAGTCACGCTGGCAGGATCACCACGAATCGATGCGGCTCAACACCCTCGGACTCAGAACCAAGTCCGGACGCCAGGACAGCGTCGTGCACGACCTTGCGCTCGAACGCGGTCATCGGCTCCATGGCCTGCCTGTCGCCGGTGGCTTTGACGGTGGCGATGACGCCCTTGGCAATGGTCACCAGCGCGGCACGCCTCTCGGCCCGGTGCCCTGCAACGTCGAGCATGAGGCGGCTCCGCTCTCCGGTCGCGGACTGGACGGCGAGGCGGGTGAGCTCCTGCAGCGCCTCCAGAACCTTGCCGTCGGGACCCACCAGGCGTCGGGAGACGCGACCCTCCTCAGAGTCCACGATCGCCACCGCTGCACGGTCACCGTCCACGTCAACGTCGATGTCGCCGTCCAGGTCGGCGATGTCCAGGAGCTGCTCGAGGAAGTCGGCCGCAACCTCTCCCTCACGCACCAGCGCCGCTGCCCGGGTTGGTCTGGTCGGCTCGCCGGAGTCTGCCGCGCTGCGCCCAGAGCCCTCACCGGCCTGGCGCGCCTCCTGCTGGCTGTCCATCACTGGAGACTCCACGACGGGGGCATCCTCGGACGGGGTCTCCATCTCGGGGAAACCCACGTCCAGGGAAACGTCCTGTGGGACGACTGCCGAAACGACCTTCTTGCTCATGCTGTCTCCTGACCGTGCTGTATGCCGGACCCGGTCGGTCCATGAGGTGGTTGGGTGGCGACCGAGCCCGTGAGGCTCTCAGGTACGCCGTCGTCGCAGGTCAGCGGCCCAGGCCCGCTGATCGGCAGGGCCATCGCTACGAGTCGCCATCGGCGGTTGCCGGCGGTGTCGGGCCTGGTGAGCCGTCCCCCTGAGCCGTGGGCTTCGCCCGGTTCTTGCGCTTGGGTTGTTGGCGCTGCCCCGACTTGGGCTTGGTCTCGGGGGTCGGCTCGTCCTGGACGACCTCCGGCTCGTCGTGGCTCAGACCCGGGATCGAGAACTTCTTGTGCTCCTTGCCGCTCTTGAGCCGGCGCTCCTCGAGAGCCTTCTCGGCGGGAGAGCCAGGGGCCGGCATCCGGCGGATGGTATAGAACTGTTGTCCCATGGACCACACGTTCGTGGTCGTCCAGTAGAGCAGGACGCCGATCGGGAAGTTGATCCCGGAGATGGCAAAGAAGATCGGCATCAGGTAGAGCAGGACCTTCTGCTGCTTGGCAAACGGGTTGTCCAGCGCGTTGGCCGGCATGTTCTTCATCATCAGCTGACGCTGGGTGGTGAACGTCGTGGCCGACATCAGGACGATCAGCACCACGGTGACGATCTGGGTGTTGAGGTTCTGCGCCTCGAGGAAGTAGGAGGACAGCGGGGCGCCGAAGACGGTGGACCCCTCAGCGGAGCGGGCCAGCGCCTGGGTCATCGGCCCGATCCCCTCCTGTGTGCCATCCGCAATCTTGGGCAGGCCCTGGAGCACACGGAAGAGCGCGAAGAACACCGGTGACTGCAGCAGGATCGGCAGACAGGAGGAGAAGGGGTTGGTGCCGGTGCGTTTGTACAGGCCCATCGTCTCCTGGGTCATCGCCTGCCGGGACTCAGGATCGGTCTTGCCCTTGTACTTCTTCTGGATCTTCTGCATCTCGGGCTGGATGAGCTGCATCCGCCGCGAGGCGTGAATCTGCTTGACGAACAACGGGATCAGGATGATCCGGATGACGATGACCAAGCCGACGATCGACAGTGCCCAGGTGATCCCAGAGTCCTCGGGTAGGCCGATGAACGAGAAGGCTGTGTGGAAGTTGACCATGAGCCAGGCGACGACCCACTCGAGCGGGTAGAGCACAGAATCTATATTCATCGGTTCCTCTGTCGCGGGTGAACGGTGCGTTCACCGGTGGGGCGGCGGGTCAGCTGGTATGTCGGGTGGTCGCCTTCGCGGTCAAGTCTGGCGGGTGGGGTGCCCGGACATGTGGGCGGGATCCGGATGCGGAACGTGGTCGACGCCGCCGGGGTTCCATGGGTGGCAGCGCAGCAGGCGGCGGGCGGCAAGCCACGATCCGCGCACCAGGCCGAACCGCTCAAGGGCGGTCAGTGCGTAGGCCGAGCAGGATGGGTAGAAGCGGCAGGTCGGTGGCCTCATCGGAGACAGGACCAGCTGGTAGGCGCGGATCAACGCGATCGCGGGGCTGGCCACCACGGCGCGAAGGGAGGGACGGCGACGCAACGACGGAAACGGCATACGGCCTCAGCGTCCCTTCTGTGGCGGAACCCGGCGCAACACCTTGGCCAGCAGCCTGTCCAGATCCTGGGCCAGGACCGCAGACGGTGAGCCGGGAAGATCAGCATTCGCCACCACCACCACGTCGACACCTTCGGGCAGCTGCCCGACCCGGGCGCTCATCAGGGCTCGCAGGACCCTTTTCGTGCGGTTGCGGACGACAGCGTTGCCCACGGCCTTGGAGACCACAAAACCGACCCGCGGCGGTTGACCCGCGCGCGCATCGGTCGAGTTGGCCTGCACCACCATCAGACGGCTGCCAGAACGAGATCCACCTGCTCTGCGTGCCCCGCGAAACACTGCGGTGAAATCGGCGCTGCTTCGCAGACGATGTCGCGCCGGCAGCACGCGTCGAGCCTCAGGCGGACAGTTCGGAGCGACCCTTGTGGCGACGCGCGGCCAGGATGGCGCGGCCGGCGCGGGTACGCATGCGCAGGCGGAACCCATGGGTCTTGGCCCGGCGACGGTTGTTCGGCTGGAAAGTGCGCTTGCTCACGAGGTTCTCCGTTACTGCACAGCCATACGGCGGTCTGCGCTGAAGGTGGTGCGGGTACAGGGTGGGACAGGTCCGCTGAGACGGTTCACGACGATGATCAGCCGCAATCGGAAGGCCCGCGGCCACCAACAAGAGTGCAGGGGTTACACGGGCAGGCGAAAACGGCCGTCAACACAGGCCTCGTTCAAGGTACGGGAGTCCGTGGGCACGGTCAAACTCATGTGGGCATGGGAGCCAGCTTGTTTCCCATTCGCCAGCGAAACCCGGAAAACCGTCCTATGCTGGTCCGGCTCGGACAGCCCAGTGCGGCGACACGCCGAGCCAGTCAGGTTTTTCACGATCTCGATAGATTCATGACCCGTCCGGGCTGCCGTCGGGGGCCCCATCGCCCTGCGGTCGGTTCCGTCATCCACATAGTTATGCACAATCTGTGGATAACTATGTGGATGGAGGGCGTACCATGTTCGGGATGCCGAATCGACCACGGCGACTGGATCAGGACAACATGAGTAGGGGTGCAACACTTGTGACCGAAACACACGTTGATTTCGGCCACATCTGGCACAACACGCTGAGCGCCCTGGACGCCGACGGACTTCCTCCGACCCAGCGCGCGTTCCTGCACCAGGCCAAGTTCGTGGGCCTACTGGACAAGACCGCGCTCCTGGCCGTGCCCGATGAGTTCACCAAGGACATCATTGAGACCCGGGTGCGCCAACAGGTCGTTGCCGCTTTGTCCAGCCAGCTGGACATGGAGGTCCGCCTGGCCGTCACTGTCGACCCCGGACTCCGCGCGGAGAACGCTGCCGCGCCCGACGCTGGGGCTGATCTGGCCAGCCTGACCGAGCTCGAGGCCGACGAGGCTCCAGACCTCGGCTCGCCGTTCAGCACCCTGCGTGCCGCCGCCGCCGGTGAGTCCGGTCGACCGCGGATCGCCGACCGTGAGGCCACCGAGGTCGAGGCGGCGCGACTGAACCCCAAGTACACCTTCGACACCTTCGTCATCGGTGCCAGCAACAGGTTCGCCCACGCGGCGGCGGTTGCGGTGGCCGAGGCGCCGGCCAAGGCCTACAACCCGTTGTTCGTCTATGGCCAGTCCGGACTGGGTAAGACCCACCTGTTACACGCGATCGGCCACTACGCGCGCAACCTTTATCCGAACGTGCGCGTGCGGTATGTGAACTCCGAGGAGTTCACCAACGACTTCATCAACAGCATCCGTGACGACAAGGCCTCAGCCTTCCAGAGCCGCTACCGCAACGTGGACGTGCTCCTGATCGACGACATCCAGTTCCTGCAGGGCAAGGTGCAGACGCAGGAGGAGTTCTTCCATACCTTCAACACGCTGCACAACGCCAACAAACAGGTCGTGATCACCTCCGACCTGCCGCCGAAGCAGCTGAGCGGCTTCGAGGAACGGATGCGCAGCCGGTTCGAGTGGGGTCTGCTCACCGACGTCCAGCCCCCCGACCTCGAGACCCGGATCGCCATCCTTCGCAAGAAGGCGATCCAGGAGAAGATGAACACCCCCCATGACGTGCTGGAGTTCATCGCCAGCAAGATCTCGACGAACATCCGCGAGCTCGAGGGCGCCCTCATCCGGGTCACCGCGTTCGCCAGCCTCAACCGGGCACCCGTCGACCTCAACCTGGCCGAGATCGTGCTTAAGGACAGCTTCCCGTACGACCAGGGCAGCCACGTCACGTCCGCGACGATCATGGCCCAGACCGCCGCCTACTTCGGCCTGACCATCGAGGACCTGTGTAGTGCGTCACGCTCGCGGGTTCTGGTCACCGCACGGCAGATCGCCATGTACCTGTGCCGTGAGCTCACGGACATGAGCCTGCCGAAGATCGGACAGCAGTTCGGTGGACGCGACCACACGACGGTGATGCACGCGAACCGCAAGATCCGCGAGCTCATGGCGGAGCGCCGATCGATCTACAACCAGGTCACCGAGCTCACGAACCGGATCAAGCAGCAGCACCGCGGCTGAGTACGCCCTGCCCGAGTTGCCCCGCAAAGACCCATAGGACGACTGTTCACACCTGTGGACATCTCTGTGGA
>JANOHS010000467.1:0-2971 GCA_031406655.1 Micrococcales bacterium | reverse complement strand
CCCGCTGCCGGACGAGCCGATGGCCGCAGTCCTGGTCGGCGGGGGCTATGGAAGTGCACCGCTGTTCTGGTTGGCGGCCGTGCTGAGGGAGCGTGGCTGCCATGTCGAGATGGTCCTCGGCGCTGCCACGCAGGACCGGCTCTTCGGCGTGGAGGAGGCGGGAAGGATCGCGGACGGGGTCACGGTGACCACCGACGACGGCTCGATGGGCGTCAAGGGATGGGTCTCCGACGTCCTGCCGGACGTCATCCGGCGAAGCCACGCAGGAGTTGTCTATGGCTGCGGGCCGATGGCGATGCTCAAAGCCGTCACCGACGTTGCCACGGCGCAGGGTGCTGTTGCCCAGGTCGCGGTCGAGGAGTCGATGGCCTGCGGTGTCGGCGTCTGCATGACCTGCGTGATGCCGGTCATCGGTGACGACGGGACAACGCGGATGGTCCGCACCTGCCTCGAGGGCCCCATCTTCGGCGGCGACAGGATTCGCTGGGACGCGTTCGATCACGGCTGGTGCCGCGTCCCGGAGGACGCCCATGGCGCCGCCGCCGCAGGCGGTCACTGATGACCGACATGAGCGTCAACCTTGCCGGGATGCGGCTCCCCAACCCGCTGATGACGGCATCGGGCTGCGCGGCCAACGGCAAGGAGCTGCACCGCTTTTTCGACATCTCCGAGCTCGGCGCCTTCGTCACCAAGACGGTGATGGCGCAAGCTCGCTCGGGCCGGGGCACCCCGCGAATGGCAGAGACGCCCAGCGGGATGCTCAACTCGATCGGGTTGCAGGGACCGGGGATCGACGTCTTTGCCCGGGAGGACCTGGTGTGGCTCAGGTCCGCGGGGGCACGAGTGCTGGCCTCCATCGCCGGGAACACCGCCGAGGAGTATGCCGACGTGGCAGCGGTCCTGCGCCGGTCGCCGGCGTTCGACGCCGTGGTCGGCGTCGAGGTCAACATCTCCTGTCCCAACGTCGCCAACCGGGGCCTCGTCTTCGCCTGCGACCCGTTGGCATCGGCCAAGGTCATCGCCTTGGTTCGGGACGAGCTCCCGCGCGACATCCCCATCTTCGCCAAGCTGAGCCCCGATGTGACCGACATCGTCGAGATCGCCCAGTCCTGTGTCAAGGCCGGCGCCGACGGGCTGACCATGATCAACACCTTGCTCGGCATGGTCATCGACACGGACCTGTTGCGTCCCCAGGTGGCCGGCGTGACCGGGGGTCTGTCCGGACCAGCCATCCGGCCCGTGGCCGTGCGTGCGATCTGGCAGGTGCGCGCCGCGATGCTCGACGGTCGCCTGCCCACCGTCCCGATCATCGGCGTCGGGGGAGTGCGCACCGGAGACGACGCGCTGCAGCTCGTGGCTGCCGGCGCGAGCGCGATCCAGGTCGGAACGGCGACGTTCAACGACCCCACCGCACCGATCCGGGTCAACCGTGAGCTGGCGGCAGCCCTGCAGGACAAGGGATTTGCCCGACTCAGCGATGCCGTGGGAATTGCTCACTCGAGATTGGACCCGAGGCGATGACCGTTTCTTTCGGAGCCAGGCTACGCGTCGCCATGGACGAGCTCGGCCCCCTCTGTGCAGGCATCGACCCCCATCCGGGGCTGCTCGCGCACTGGGGTCTTGATGAGTCCGTCGGCGGGCTCGAGACGTTCGCCATGACCTGCGTCGAGGCGTTCGCCGGGACGGTGGCGGTCGTCAAACCACAGTCGGCGTTCTTCGAGCGGTTCGGATCTGCCGGCATCGCGGTGCTCGAGCGCACGCTCGGGAGCCTGCGCGAGGCTGGCACCCTGTCCCTTCTCGACGTGAAGCGAGGGGACATCGGCTCGACCATGACCGCGTACGCCCGGGCCTACCTCTCGCCGGACAGCCCGCTGAGGGCGGACGCCATCACGGTCAGCCCCTACCTGGGTTTCGGGTCCCTGCGGCCGGCCCTGGACCTGGCTCACGAGAGCGGGAGGGGGCTGTTCGTCCTGGCCCTGACCTCGAACCCCGAGGGCGCCCAGGTGCAGCACGCGACCTGGGACGGTCGCCCCGTGGCCGGGCACGTCGTCGACGGTGTGACCTCGCAGAACGCTGCCCACGCCGGAACAGGAGAGCTTGGCAGCATCGGTCTGGTTGTCGGCGCGACGGTCGGCGAGGCGGTTCGGACGCTGGGTCTGGACCTGGCCGGGGCCAACGCGCCCCTGCTTGCGCCCGGCGTGGGAGCACAGGGGGCAACCGCGGACGACCTGCGCACGGTTTTCGGGGCGGCGTTGGGCAACGTGCTGGCCAGCAGCAGCCGAGAGATCCTCGGGGCGGGGCCTGACCGCGCCGCGTTGCGGGCTGCGGCGCGGCATACGGCCCAGCAGCTGCGGGTGATTCTGAGCACCGGTTGACACCCCTCGTTGCCAGGCCGCGTCCGGACTCGCTAGGTTTCGGGCAACACGCCTCATCCATGGCCAGATCGGCCGACAATGCGATGGGCTCATTGGATTCGTCCTAGGAGGAGACAGACTGTGGCGCTTCCCCAGCTGACACCCGAGCAGCGCACCGAGGCCCTGGCAAAGGCCGCGGTCGCTCGTCGTGAGAGGGCGGCAGTCAAGAACCGGCTCAAGTACGCGCAGGGCGTGCTGTCCGAGGTCATCGCGGATGGCAAGAACAACGACATCGTCGGCAAGATGAAGGTCTCGGCCCTGCTGGAGTCGATGCCCGGGGTGGGCCGGGTCCGGGCCCGCCAGATCATGGACGAGGTCGGCATCTCCGAGACGCGCCGGGTCCGGGGTTTGGGTACCAACCAGATCGCGGCCCTGATCGAGCGCTTCGAACCGGCCTGACCGACCCCAGATGACCCCAAAGAGCCGGCTGGTGGTTCTGGCCGGCCCCACCGCCGTCGGCAAGGGAACGGTCGCGGCATACATCCGCCGGAACTTCCCGGACGTGTGGGTGTCGATCTCGACGACCACCCGCAAGCCACGCCCGCGCGAGGTCTGCG
>JANOHS010000416.1:0-6294 GCA_031406655.1 Micrococcales bacterium | reverse complement strand
GTATTGTTGGGTCTCCGGAGGCGCAGAGCGGGAGTTTCGATCAGTTCTTGAATTCTGCACAGGAGTGTTGCCAAGCTGCGTTTCCGTCAGATGGTGCCAGCGACTTGAAATAACAAGACAACTCCCTGCTTTCGTTGGGTTACCCGCCCATAGGTGGAATTCCAAGTGCGGCGGGCGTCATCCCGGGCCGGAGGTGAGGCCGTGACGCTTTTCGCTACAGGTCGTCGCCCAGGACCGCGCGAGCGGCTGCCAGCCGCGCGGCCCACTCATCTCGCGGGGCCTGCTCATCGGCCCACTGCTTGCGTTGGGCTGGTGTGGGCCAGCCGTGGGCATGACCCCACTTCTGGGCTGTGGACGTGACAGGCCGGTGACGTCGTGAACCTCACGGATGGACCCGCCAGCTTTATACCGGACGGGCCGGCTTCAACGGTCCGAGACCAAGATGTTGAACGTCGCTTGGCCTTGTTCGCGCACGTCGGCTGGCACGAGCAGCCACGCTGGGTGAGATGAGGAGCCGAGCTCACCCGCCTTGCGGAGTCTGCTGCGGTCCTTCTTCGTCAGTTCCAGGCCCATCCTGAACGGGTCCTGCACCAAGGCGCACAACAGGGCCAGGTCGCGCAGATGTCTGGACGGGTCGCCCGGCAGCCCACTCGCGGCCCCCTTGACGACCAGAGCCGCCAACAGGGACGGGCGAGGCACCGCGACGCTGCGACGCTCGTGCTCGACTGTCACAAGCTCGGTGCGGTCCAGCGCCTGAGTGCCACCCGGGACCTCGAGCGTGCGTCCCGGCTTCGTCGTCGTCAGGTTGGCCCGCGTGCCAAGGCCTTCAGGTGCCAACACATCGACCTTAACCGGCTGCGGCTCGGCAGGGCGGATGTAGCGGTGGGCCAGACCATCAGGGCTCATCCCGTCCACGGTGAACCCGGCGGCGACAAGTGAAGCCACGACTTGACTGACGGCGTCCCGCCCAGCTCGGACGTTGGCCACTATGTCACCGTCCTGGCTGATCTGAGGCGGCACCTGCCCATGCTCGAGGGCGTGCAGAAGCACCATCTGCCCACCCACGAGGGTCCACGGTGTTCGCAGGGTCTCGGCGAGGTCGAGAAGGACGTGCCACAGCTCGTCCACCGGGTGCGCCAGCGCCGGCAAGGTGATTGTCGGTCGGCTCACAACCCGCCTCCGACGACGCGAGCGCTGAGCTCGTTGAGCTTGGCTACTCCACCTGTCACGGCCCGTGGCTCCGCGGACTCCAACAGGTCCGCGGCCAGTGCGGCCAAGCCCGGGCGCGCGTGCCCCTCGAACGGCCACACGCCCTGCGGGACACGTACCAACAGATTTGGCTCGGCTGAGGCTTCGACGATCCACAACGCTCGACCCAGGTCGGGCCACCGCCAGCTGGGCACATACAGCTGGGGGATCTCGCTCATCACCACGAGATCCACACCCATCCGCGCCGCCTCCGCCGCACCGGCAGCCAGCACCTGCGGCTCAGCAAGCAACCGCGTGATTGCTGCAGGGTGGGCCCGGAGCCGCAGGACCTCGCTGCGCGACCGTAGCGCGGAACGCCAGCGGTCCGAATCAGCGCCGTTGAGCCTGCAGAGCAACTGGCGCACCTGGCTGCGTGCCACCGACGGCAACCAGGGGGCTGACCCGCCGTCGAGCAGGTCCAGCAGGCCCCATGCTCGCGCCGGGGCCAGCGGCCGCCCGGCACGGCTCTTACGGCCGGCCAGGCGCGCGACGTCCTGCGGATCCACGAGCCACGCGCGACCGACCCGGTGCCCCGCCAGCTCACCGCGGCGAACCAGCTGGCGAACCCGCGTCGGGTGTACGCCCAGCCGGACGGCCGCCTCCTGCACGCCGATGTCCACACGTCCCTCCGTTCAGCAATAGGCTCACTTGCGAGACCATTCCTGTAACTATCGTGGCACAGAAAGGCAGTTACGGCAATCATCTCGCCTCCGAGATCATTCTCGTAATGGCCGCGGCGGCATACGAACGGGTGGGCCGTTGCCTCGCCTTCGGGCGAAGGTGGCAGTCCAGTTAGGTGCTGCGGGCGTCACTTTGGGCCGGGAATTAAGGGCTGACACGCTGTTCGCCACAGGTCGTCGCCCAGGACCGCGCGAGCGGCTCTCAGTTGCGCGGCCCACTCGTCGCGCGGGGCCTGCTCATCGGCCCACTGCTTGCGTTGGGCTGGTGTGGGCCAGCCGTGGGCATGACCCCACTTCTGGGCTGTGGACGTTGACAGGCGGGTGACGTCGTGAACCACACGGATGGACCCGCCGGCTTTGAGTGCGTCGGCGACGGCGAGCTGGTACTGCTCGGCTGCGTCGGCCGCGGACTTTTGTGCGGCCTTGAGCGCGGACAGCTGCGGTTCGGGGATCAGCCCCCGACGTTGCGGGCTCATGAGGTGAGCCCCTTGGGGAAGCTCACGGTGACAGGTCCGGTGACCTCTTCTAGCAGCGGCAGCCACGCGCGGAGGTCCAGCCGGCGTGGTGTATCGAGCACTTGGCGGTCGTCGTTGCCCATCATGCGGACCCTTCGATGAAGCCGACCAGGATGTAGTTGGCGTGGCGGTCGAGGTTGCCGCGGGCCCGGTCATACCTCGTGGTCATCCGCGGGTCGCTGTGCCGGGCGGCGATCTGCACATCCCGCAGCGGGACGCCGGCGTCCAGGCAGGCTGTGACGAAGGCGTGACGCAGCGAATGAGGGCTGAGGTGCTTCTTGATACCGGCTTTCTTGGCCAGACGGACCACAACCCGGGTGGCGGCCCGGCGGTCCATCTGCTTGCCGTCCGCCCGCAGCAGCAGCGGCCCCGCCTGGCGCTCCCCGGCCGCAGCATCCATGACCGCAGCGACAGGTACGGGCAACGGTATGGTGGCCGGCTTCCTGCCCTTACCGACCAGGGTGAGGGTCCGGTGGCCCCGCTCCAACCCGTGGATGTCCTGGATCCGCACCCCACAGGCCTCAGAGACCCGCAGGCCGAGCAGGCCCAGCATCGTGATCAGCGCCAAGTCAGATGGGGTGGACGCGCGGGCCGCGGCCAGGATCGCGCTGAGCTCCTGGCGGTCCAGGCCCAACGTCGTGGTCTCATCGCGGTAGACGTGTGGCAGGCGAAGGTAGGTGGCTGGTGACTTGTCCACGTAGTTGTCGATCTCGGCGATCCGGTAGAAGCAGATGATCGTGGAGAGGCGGCGGTGGACTGTGGCCGGTCCGTTGCCTCGCTCGTCCTCCAGGTAGCGGGCGAAGAGCTCGAGGTGGGTTCGGGTCGCCTCCAGGGGGTCGATGTCCTGGGCGGCGCACCACTCGAACAGCAGGCGCAGGTCCAGGGCGTAGGAGCTCACCGTGGTCTTCGAGGAGTATCCGGCCAGGAAGCCCACCACGGCGGCAGCCGCGCGGGAGATCGGCGTAGGGGTGTGGCTGGGCTGGCTCATCGTCGTCTCCCGCTCATGCTGGTTCGGCAAGACCGCGCTCGATGTTCACTATCGGCCGGGACCGCCCTGATGTCGGCGGACCCTAGCGCGACGCACTGACACGCCCCCGAACATGCGGGTTGGCAACGCGCACCCAGCGCACCGCGAACTGGGCGATGAAGACCGCAGTCCCCGTTGCCCTCGGCCAGCCAGGCCGTTAGTAACGCGCACCGAGGTAGGTACCGCGTCGACCGGGGCACGCTGTGCCATAGGGCGTCTTGTGTTGTGCAAGTGCGGCGTTTCGTCGGGTGTGTGGGAACTCGCGTCCGCAGTGGTTGCATTGGTAAACATGCCTCGGTCCCGTCGCCGATCGCTGGGTAGGCCGCGATGCGGCGCCGTAATAAGCGACGGCGCTTCGGCTTTGCAGTGGCGCGTGCATGGGCCCGCGGGCGGAGAATTCGATCGGCATGCGTGGGCGGAAGGGGGTAGAGGTGACGCGGATGGTTTCGATCGTGTCGACTCCGTAGGTGCGATGTCCGCTGCCATCTGCTCGCTCGGCGTGAAGCAGGAGGCGTCCAGCACGCGACTGACGAAGGGAGTACGGCTCGATCAGGCGCACGCTGCCCTGATAGCGCAGCTCGACGAGCAAGTGGTTGGTCGCAGCGAACCGCACCGCCTCTAACGGTATGCCGGTCCGCCATGTCGCGATGGTCGCCGGCGGAGACCAGTCCTCGTTCTCGTCGGCGGCGTACTGCGTCGGCGGGAGCTTCTCAAACACGATCGTGCCCTCGAGCCAACCGAACAACGTTGGCAGCTCCTCCAGAAACGGCGCGAGGGGAGGCAGCGCAGGTAGCTGGTGGCCAAGCATGTTCGCCCATTCCGATTCCAGCTCGGCCAGACGCGGTGAGTCGACGAAGTCAGAGGCTGTCGGCACGCGGATGTTTTTCACGGCGCACTTTTCGACAAGGACCTTGCGGATTTGCTCCGGGTAGAGCCGCAAGTCGTTACGGCGAAACAGGTTCACGATGTCGTACAGATCCCGTGGTCGGCCTCGCTGGGCCATCGCTCGCAGCTTCTCGGCAAAGACTTCCTCGAATGAGTAGCAGCGCACCTGCCCGGCGCCGGGGAACGGATCAGGATACGACTTCCTCGGTCAGGCCCCACTCGGCAACCCGTTCCACGATGTCGGCCCGCGTAATCACGAGCTATCTCCGGGGCTGTCCAGGCTCACGTTGATACGCAGCCGCCACCGACGCATGATCCGACCAGGACCTTTCACCGAGGGGTCGAGGGACGTGATCCCCTCGCTGCGACGTTCCATGCACGCGGCAACAAGGGACGGCGCCTCTACACCCAAGTGCTCGACTAAGTACCCGAGCCGTTTGAAGACAGTCCGGTTAGCGACTCGATCACCGTAGGAGACCAACAGCGCGTCGTCACGGTGCGGACTGGCCAGATACTGGCCCAGGACATCAGCGCCGTTGCGCATGCCGCCTCCCAGCCGCGGGTCGTCAAGGATATCGACGATCGTCCGGGAAGGATCTGACACCTGGACAGGGGTCTGACCACGCCACACCCCGGTGGTACCAAACAGCTTCTCCTCTGGGCGAGCGGTCAATCTGATCGGTAGACCCTGCATCATCACGTCCCGCTGGTGCACCGTTCGAGAAGTGACGACGAGCAAGGTCCGCGAAAGCTGCTCCGTGAGATCCCAATACTCACAGGCGCTCCAACCGCCGACATAACACGGTGAGAACGCACGTTCAGCAGCGACCCATGAATCCTCGACCCATTCGCCGGATCGGCGCGCGTCCAGCGGAACCCCAACATAGAGACCCCGCCGCACCCGCGACAGCCAACCCCGACGAGCGAGATACCGAAGTAACTGGCCTGCTTCGTCATGGTCCAGCTCGAGCACCCTCGCGGCGTCCTCAACTCCGAAGGCAGCAGGAATCCCCCGATGGAGCCGTTCCAAGAGGGCGCGGTTACGTTGACCGATACCACCTGTTCTCAGCCCAACTGCCGTAACGTCCATAGAGGGTATGTTACCGCAGGTATGTTGTCACAGACATTTCACCTGCTCGAACGCCCATGGAGCGACATACGAACGGGTGAGGCTGTCCCGGCTGGCGGACTGGGCGCAACCGAGCATCTGACTGTCAAAAGTATCGTGGATCTGCGATACTTTTGACAGGAGGTGGGCGATGAGCCTGCAGGAACAGCTCTACGAGGTCGCACTTGGTCAGAACGGGTACGTGACCAGCGCCGACGCGGTTGCCCTGGGTGTCGACCGTATCTGGCTGGTCCAGCGAGCCACCCGGGCGGGCCTGACACGGGTAGGTCACGGCCTATACCACTTCGACGCCATGCCAGCCGGCGCTACGGATGAGTTCATGGAGGCTGTCCTGCGGGTGGGGCCAGGCGCCTACCTGACTCACGACGCGGTCCTGGCCTTGCACTCCCTGGCGCTGGTCAATCCCCGCCGCATCCGGGTGGGGACACCTCGGCGGTCCAGGCGCCAGCACCCGCCCACCATCGAGGTCCTCTGGCGCAAGCTCCCGCCGGAGGACCTGACCGTGTACGAGGGAATTCCGTCGGCGACGGTTCACCGCGCCCTGCTGGACTGCGCATCAACAATCATGACCGACCGGCTGCTCACCGCCGTCGATGACGCGCTGGCCCTGGGTCTGCTCACTCCCGAGCGGGCCGCCGATGTCCGGGCACGGGTCCGGTGATGGCGGCCAAGGCGTACTCCACCCCGCCCCGAAACCGCGAGTCTCTGTCCGCCCGCATCCGGAATCTAGCCACGGAACGCAAGACCACCGAGTTCCGCCTCCGGGGCACCATCGGGAGCCAGCGCACCCCGGGTGCTCGCCCCCGACAT
>JANOHS010000376.1:0-1618 GCA_031406655.1 Micrococcales bacterium | reverse complement strand
GCCATCTTCCCTGCCAACGTGCAGATGGCGGTGACCGAGGGCAAGCGGGCCAGCCGCGGCACCGGCAGTCGGGGCAAGCAGGTTGCGACGCTCGCCCGGCTCCCTCTGCAGATTCCGATGGTCCGCACCGCGATCAGGGCCACGGGGCGCATCTGAGAGTGAGGATCATCACCCCGACGCAGGTGCGTGAGAGCGTCGACCTCCTGCCGATATCCTCACGGGGTCCGGTGCGCCCGCGTCCTGGACCAAACCCAAGGAGATCTCGTGCCAACGCCGGCCCTGCGCATGTCGACCCTGTTCCTGCGAACCCTGCGTGAGGACCCGGCCGACGCGGAGCTCCCGAGCCACCGGCTCCTGGTCCGTGCCGGCTACATCCGACGCGTCGCCCCCGGCATCTACACCTGGCTGCCCCTCGGGCTGAAGGTGCTGCGCAACGTCGAGCGCATCGTGCGCGAGGAGATGGACGCCATCGGCGCCCAGGAGCTGAGCTTCCCGGCGTTGTTGCCCAAGGAGCCCTTCGAGCAGACCGGCCGCTGGACGGAGTACGGGGACAACATCTTCCGGCTCAAGGACCGTAAGGGAGCGGACTACCTGCTCGGCCCGACGCACGAAGAGATGTTCACGCTGACCGTCAAGGATCTCTACGGCTCCTACAAGGACCTGCCGCTGTCGATCTACCAGATCCAGACGAAGTACCGCGACGAGGCCCGACCGCGCGCCGGCCTCCTGCGCGGTCGCGAGTTCATCATGAAGGACTCCTACTCCTTCGACGTGGATGACGCCGGCCTGCAGGCGTCCTACGACGCGCACCGCGCGGCCTACATCAAGATCTTCGACCGGCTGGGTTTCGACTACGTCATCGTCAAGGCAACCTCCGGCGCCATGGGCGGGTCGGCGTCCGAAGAGTTCCTGGCCACGGCCGAACATGGTGAGGACACCTACGTTCGCTGCACCTCATGTGACTACGCGGCGAACGTCGAGGCCGTCCAGGTGCCCGTGCCCCCGCCCATCCCGTATGACGGGTTGCCGGCTGCTCACCCCGAGGACACTCCCGACACCCCTACCATCCAGACCCTGGTCGACCACCTCAACACGGCATTCCCGCGTCACGACCGTGCCTGGCAGGCGGGCGACACCCTCAAGAACGTGCTCGTGATGGTGGCTCACCCCGATGGTCGGCGCGAGCCGCTGGCCATCGGGGTTCCGGGTGACCGCGAGATCGACGAGAAGCGACTTGGCGCCCAGGTCGAGCCGGCCGAGATCGAGGCGTTCGACGAGTCCGACTTCGCCAGGAACCCGACGCTGGTCAAGGGCTACATCGGCCCTGAGGTACTGGGCGAGCATGGCAAGTCCGGGATCAGGTTCCTTCTCGATCCCCGCGTCGTGGAGGGCACCCGCTGGGTCACCGGAGCCAACGCCCCGGGCCGGCACGTGATCGACCTCGTGGCCGGGCGCGACTTCAGCGCAGACGGAACCATCGAGGCCGCCGAGGTGCGCGACGGTGACGAGTGCCCCAGCTGCGGTCAGGTCCTGGAGACCGCCCGCGGCATCGAGATGGGCCACATCTTCCAGCTCGGGCGCAAGTACGCCGACGCGCTGGAGCTCAAGGTCCTTGACC
>JANOHS010000367.1:0-5400 GCA_031406655.1 Micrococcales bacterium | reverse complement strand
GGGACGCGAGCAGCAGCGAGCCGACCACGCCCAGCCCTCCGGCAATGCCGAGATAGGTCACGAGGTTGGGCGTGGCCTCGAGCAGGCGCGCAAACACCGAGGGATAGGTCCGTTCCACGACCGCCACGCCCACGATCTGCTGCTCCTCAGGGGCGAAGACCGGCACCTGCGCCGACACCACCGTTCCGGACGCGGTGTCGATCAGCCCGGTCCATGACCGTCCCTTGGGGACGAGCGGGTCCGCAAAGGTGAACCGGGTGCCAACCTGCCCCGGGTCGGCGGAGGTGACCACGGTGCCGTCGAGCTTGATCAGCAGGACCGACCCCGCTCCCGAGAGGGTCCGCGACGACTCGGCCGCGGTCGCCAGAACGCTGTCACCCTCCGCCTCGGCCCGCGGCAGGCTCGTGCGGACCAGAGGGTTGCCGGCGATGCTCTCGGCCGCAGCACGGGCACTGCGGCTCTCCGCCCGCCGGGTGGACTCACCGGACTGGGCGATGGAGACGGCAGTCACGCCGGCGAGGACACCGAGCATGATGAGCAGCTGAAGAGCAAGCAGCTGCCCCGACAGCGTCGTATGTCGTCGCATCACACCTCCCAGCGGGTCACCGGCTCCTGCGCAGCCGGGCGACGACCACGCACCAAATCATCGCCCACCGGCGGCGTTGTTGTCCCGCCGCGAGCGTGACCACAATCAACACAATGACCCTTGTCGCCCAAAGCGTGACCCCGCAGGGTCCTCGGTCCCAAGATCAGCGCAGCTCCAAGATCACCACTGTCCGCTTCACCGACAAGACGAGGTCTCCATGCGTACCAAGCTGCTCCACCCCACGTTCCTACGCGTCACTGCGGCCGCGGCCGCCGTCCTCACTGTCGCGGCCTGCGGCGCCACCAGCAAGGCCGACCCCACCACCACGAACGCCGCCGAGGCGGGCAAGCCGGTCTCAGGCCTTCGCCTGATGGTCCCCAACTCCCCCAGCGGCGGCTATGACACCACCGCGCGGGTCGGTGCCAAGGTCATGGAGGATGCCAAGATCGCAAGCGGCATCGAGGTGTTCAACCTGACCGGCGCCGGTGGGACCGTTGGCCTGGCCAAGCTGATCAACGAGAAGGGCAACGGTGACCTGTCGATGATGATGGGCCTGGGCGTCGTCGGTGCCACCTATACGAACAAGGCCGCCGCCAAGCTCTCCGACACCACCCCGATCGCCAGACTGATCGAGGAGTCCAGCGGGATCATGGTCGCCAAGAGCTCGCCATACCAGGACATCGAAGGCCTGGTAAAAGCCTGGAAGGCCAACCCGAAGGCGTTCGCCGTCGGCGGAGGTTCCAACCCCGGCGGCCCGGACCACCTCCTGCCCATGCAGTTCGCCAAGGCTGTGGGGATCGACCCCAAGGCGGTCAACTTCATCTCCTACGACGGCGGCGGCGAGCTGCTCCCGGCCATCCTGGGCAACAAGCTCGCATTTGCGGCGTCCGGCACGGGTGAGTACATCGACCAGATCAAGTCCGGCGCGGTCCGCGTCCTCGCAACCACAGGTGAGAAGCGGATCGAGTCGCTGCCCGACGTCAGGACCCTCAAGGAGCAGGGCGTCGACCTGACGTTCACGAACTGGCGGGGCATCGTGGCTCCTCCCGGCATCACCGACGTACAGAAGGCGCAGTGGGTCAAGGTCTTCGACGACATGCACGCGACCCAGGGCTGGAAGGACGCGATGGCCAAGAACGGCTGGAGCGACGCCTATGTCAGCGGCGACGAGTTCGCGACGTTCCTCACCGAGCAGGACAAGCGGGTTGCCGATGTCCTGACCACCCTCGGCCTGGTGTGAACCCTTTGTTCCTGAAGGGCCGCGCGGAGCTCTCCGTCGCGTTGCTGCTGGCGGTCGTCGGCGTCGTCCTTGCGGTCGACGCCGCCGGCCTGCCATCGGTCGCCGCCCCGGCGGATCCCGTGGGCAGCCGGCCGGTGCCCTTCGTCGTCAGCGCCCTCCTGCTCGTGTGTGCCGCGTTCCTCGTCGTCGACGTCCTTCGTGGAGGTCGAGGAGAGGTGGAGGGTGGTGAGGACATCGACCTCAGCCACCCGAGCGACTGGCGCACCGTCGGGCTCCTGCTCATCGCCTTCGTGGCGAACATCGTCCTGATCGACCGGGCCGGGTGGGTCATCTCTGGAGCCATCTTGTTCTGGGGCAGCTGTTTCGCCCTGGGGAGCAGGCACTACCTCCGCGACGCCTTCATCTCGATCGCGTTGTCGGTGCTCACGTTCTACGGGTTCTACTCCGGTCTGGGCATCAAGCTCCCGGCCGGAGTCCTCGAGGGAGTGCTCTGATGGACCTGGGTCCACTGCTCGACGGCTTCGCCACCGCAGCGACACCGATCAACCTGCTCTACGCGACGATCGGTGTCATCCTCGGCACCGCGGTCGGGGTCCTGCCGGGCATAGGTCCGGCCATGACCGTGGCGCTGCTGCTGCCAATCACCTACGGCATGGAGCCCACGGGCGCGCTGATCATGTTCGCCGGGGTCTACTACGGGGGCATGTACGGAGGGTCGACCACCTCGATCCTGCTCAACACTCCGGGCGAGTCCTCTTCGGTGGTCACCGCCATCGAGGGGAACCTGATGGCGAAGGCCGGCCGGGCCTCCCAGGCGCTGGCAACGGCCGCCATCGGCTCGTTCATCGCCGGCACCATCGGCACCGCGCTTCTGGTCACGACCGCACCGGTGGTCACCGAGTTCGCCGTCAGCATGGGCGCGCCGGACTACTTCGCGGTGATGATGCTGGCCCTGCTGGC
Source organism: Micrococcales bacterium (assembly GCA_031406655.1). GTDB lineage: Bacteria > Actinomycetota > Actinomycetes > Actinomycetales > Dermatophilaceae > UBA4719. The sequence goes on along the minus strand of JANOHS010000367.1, from coordinate 2,614 downwards.
TGTGACCGCCGTCCTGGGCTCCTCCCGGCTGAGAGGGTTTGCCTCGCTGGGGCTCGGGCTGACGATCGGCCTCATCGGCATCGACCGGGTCAGCGGCCAGTACCGGCTCACCTTCGGCCAGCCTCTGCTCGCCGACGGGGTCGACGTGGTGGTCATCGCGGTCGCGATCTTCGCGCTGGGCGAGGCGTTGTGGGTGGCCGCCCACCTGCGTCGGACGTCCGCGCAGGTCATCCCTGTGGGCCGGCCCTGGATGGGCAAGAAGGACTGGCAACGCTCGTGGCGGCCATGGCTTCGCGGAACCGCCCTCGGCTTTCCGTTCGGAGCCCTTCCGGCAGGCGGAGCCGAGATCCCCACCTTCTTGTCCTACGTCACCGAGAAGCGGCTGTCCAAGCACAAGGAGGAGTTCGGCAAGGGTGCCATCGAGGGCGTCGCGGGTCCGGAGGCGGCCAACAACGCCTCGGCGGCCGGAACCCTCGTCCCGATGCTGTCGCTGGGTCTGCCGACCAACGCGACGGCGGCGGTGATGCTGGCGGCGCTGGTCCAGTACGGCATACAGCCCGGCCCGCTCCTGTTCGAGAAGGAGCCCAAGCTCGTCTGGGGACTGATCGCCAGCCTGTTCATCGGCAACACGCTCCTGCTGGTGCTCAACCTGCCGCTGGCTCCGGTGTGGGCCCGGCTGCTGCAGATTCCACGGCAGTACCTGTATGCGGGCATCATCTTCTTCGCCAGCCTCGGCGCCTTTGCCGTCAACCTGCAGTCGTTCGACCTCGTGCTCCTGCTCGTCTTCGGCCTGCTCGGCTTCTTCATGCGCCGGTTCGGTCTCCCCGTTTTGCCCCTGATCATCGGGGTCATCATCGGGCCACGTGCCGAGATCCAGCTGCGCCGGGCCTTGCAGGGGGGCGGCGGCGATCCGCTGCACCTGCTCAGCGAGCCCCTGGCCGTGGTGACCTACGTGGTCATCGCGGTGATCCTGCTCTGGCCACTGATCGGCAAGCTCATCCAACGCGCCCGAGGCGCCAACACCCCCAAGGACACCTGATGGTCATCGTCGTCGGCTACTACCCCGCCGCACCCGGACAGGCGGCACTCGCGCGCGCGATCGAGGAGGCCGGGCTGCGCGGCGGCAGGCTCATCGTCGTGAACTCCTCGCGAGGCGACGCGCTGGTGGACAACCACCTTGTCCAGGGTGAGGACGTCAGCCGACTCGAGAGGACGCTTAGGGAGAGCGGGGTCGAATGGACGCTGGAACAGCCGGTGCGTGGCCTCGACCCTGCCGAGGAGATCCTCGAGGCAGCCGAGTCTGCCCGGGCGGACCTCATCGTCATCGGGATGCGTCACCGCACCCCGGTGGGAAAGCTGCTCATGGGTAGCACCGCCCAACGGGTCCTGCTCGGGTCGCGGTGCCCGGTGCTGTCGGTCAAGGGATCAGGCTGACTCCCTCGGAAGTGTGACGTTCTCGACGTGTTGGTGGAGGATGGCAACCGGCACGCTCGTCACGAGAAAGGACCCCGCGTGATGACACGCGACGAATTCGGACCCATCCTGAACGGCATCCCGAGTCAGATCCCGGACATCGACCCGGAGGAGACCCAGGAGTGGCTGGACTCCCTGGACGCCGTCATCGCCGCAGGGGGACGCATCCGGGCCCGTTACGTCATGCGCAAGCTGCTGGAACGAGCCCGCGAGCGCCAGGTAGGGGTCCCTTCGCTGACCGCCACCGACTACATCAACACCATCGCCCCCGAGGCGGAGCCGTGGTTCCCCGGCGACGAGAAGGTCGAGCGCCGCTATCGCGCCTTCGTGAGGTGGAACGCCGCGATCATGGTCCACCGCGCCCAACGCCCCGGGATCGGCGTGGGCGGTCACATCTCCTCCTACGCCTCGGCCGCCACGCTCTACGAGGTTGGCTTCAACCACTTCTTCCGCGGCCATGACCACGAGGGCGGCGGCGACCAGATCTACGTCCAGGGTCACGCGTCACCCGGGATCTACGCCAGGGCGTTCCTCGAGGGGCGGCTGTCCGAGTCCCAGCTCGACGGGTTCAGGCAGGAGCACTCACACGTCGTCGACGGAGAGCCCGCGCCGGCCCTGCCGAGCTACCCGCACCCGCGGAACATGCCGGACTTCTGGGAGTTCCCCACGGTGTCGATGGGACTTGGTCCCATGAATGCGATCTACCAGGCGCAGTTCAACAAGTACCTGACCAACCGCGGGATCAAGGACACCTCTCAGCAGCACGTCTGGGCCTTCCTTGGTGACGGCGAGATGGACGAGCCCGAGGCACGCGGGATGCTGCACGTCGCGGCCAACGACGAGCTCGACAACCTGACCTTCGTGGTCAACTGCAACCTGCAGCGCCTCGACGGCCCGGTCCGCGGCAACGGCAAGATCGTCCAGGAGCTCGAGGCAACCTTCCGGGGGGCCGGCTGGAACGTCATCAAGGTGATCTGGGGCCGCGGCTGGGACCCGCTGCTCGAGAAGGACCGTGACGGCGTCCTGGTGAACCTGATGAACACCACCCCGGACGGCGACTACCAGACGTTCCGCGCCAACGACGGCGCCTATGTCCGTAAGCACTTCTTCGAGAGCGACCCGCGGACCCGCAAGATGGTCG
>JANOHS010000600.1:0-11111 GCA_031406655.1 Micrococcales bacterium | reverse complement strand
GCCCGAGCCTCGGTCCCGGCCGCGGGGACCCTGATCACGGTCGCGCCAACCGGGGCAGAGACCGCCAAGGCCGACTGCCCCCAGCTGCCGACGACCCTGACCGAGCTCGTCGAGACTGCCGTCGCCTGTGAGGCCGCGGGCGCGTCCCTGATCCACATCCATGTCCGCGACGCCGACCACCGGCCCACCCTCGATGCAGTCCTTCTCCGGGAGTCCGTTGCGGCCGTACGCGAGCAGACGTCGCTGGTCGTCCAGCTGTCCACCGGTGGCAGCGTTCATGATTCGCTCGATCGACGCCTCACGGTCCTCGACGCCGAGCCGGACTCCTGCAGCCTGACCTGCGGCACCACCAACTTCGGCGACGACGTATTCCTCAACCCCTACCCCATCATGGCCCAGCTCTACCAGCTGGCTCAGGAGCGCGAGATCGTGCCCGAGTTCGAGCTGTTCGACCTCGGTCACGTAGCGGCGCTGCGCCGTCTGATCGACGCCTTCGGGTTGCCGTTCGGGGGCAAGGTGCACGTCGACTTCGTCACCGGGGTCCCAGGCGGTATGCCGGGCACGCCGGCTGCCCTGCTGTCCGGCATACAGGCTCTGCCGGCCGAGGTGACCTCCTGGTCGGCCACCGGCATCGGCCGCAGCCACCTCCCGATCGCGGCTGCCGCGCTCGCCTCCGGTGGGCACCTGCGGGTCGGCATGGAGGACAACCTGATCTATGCCAAGGGTCAGCCGGTGCAGCGCAACGACGAGCTGGTATCGCGGGCCGCGGACCTGGCCCGGCTGATGCAGCGCCCACCGTTGACCACCGACCAGGCACGCGCCCTGCTGTCGATCAAGCCCCGACCCACCGCCTGACCCGTCCCCCTCCGTCTTGTTGCCCCGAAACCACGGTTTGAGGGCGGAAATCGGCCCCGAACGGTGGTTTCGACGCAAGGAGCGGGGTCGGGCGGCCGGTTGTGAGGCGGTTCACGCTTGCTCAGTTTGCATTTTGCTAACTGAAGCAAGCACAATGGAGCCATGTCCAAGTTCACGCCGATGTCCGTCCACGATCTTGGCGACTACCTTCTGGAGCAGCGCCACTCCGCGCAGCTCTCGTTGCGGCAGCTGTCAGCGGTGGCGGGGATCAGCAACCCGTACATCTCCCAGATCGAGCGCGGGCTGAAGAAGCCGAGCGCCGAGATCCTGCAGGCGCTGGCCAAGGCCCTGCGCATCTCGGCCGAGTCCCTCTACGTCCGCGCGGGGATCCTGGACGAGCGCGCCGATTCCGGTGGATTCCCGGCCGCCGATGTCACCGAAGCCATCCTGGCTGAGCCCAGGCTCAACGACCGGCAGCGCGCGGTCCTGCTGGACGTCTACGAGTCCTTCGTAGCCGAGCCCGTTGCCACCAAAGCGCCCAAAGCCCCCGAGGCCCCGAGGCCCAGCGAGTCCCGCCCGGTGCCGTCCCAGCAGGGCAGCACCAATCCGACCGAGCAGACCAGCTCGAAGCCATCGCGGCCGACCAGCCCCAGCTCGAACAAGCAGTCCAGCACCAAGCCGACCAAGCAGGCCAGCACCAAGCCGACCCAGCCGGCCAACACCAAGGAGAAGCAGTCATGACTTTCTTGAAGACCTTCCGCAAGACCGTTACCGACACCACCCCCGTCTACGCCGCCGTCGGTGTCACCGACCTGGCCGTTGAGAAGGTGCGCGACGCCGCCGACAAGGCCACCACCGCCAGCGCCGGGTTCCACGTCAGCACCCTGCAGGACAAGGCCGTCAAGCGCGCCGAGCTGGTCGCCGAGCAGGCGCAGCACATCCCGGCGATGGCCCTGAACCAGACCCTCGAGGCGGCCGGCAAGGCGCACTCGACATACTCCGAGCTTGCCGTGCGCGGCGAGAAGCTGGTCAAGCGCCTCCGCAACCAGAAGGCAACCAAGGACCTGCTGGCTCAGGCCGGCACCACCGTCTCCTTCGGCAAGGGTGCGGTCACGACCGTGCGCCACGCCGCGGTTGACACCGGGCGGGCGGCAAAGTCGACGCTGATCACCGGTCGTCACGAGGCTGCCTCCGCCGTTGGCGCCGTCGCCGCGACCGTCCGTGGCGAGGCCAAGACCACCAAGCGCGCCGTTCGCAAGTCCGGCCCGGCCACGCGGCTGTCGACCAAGCGCACCGCCACGGTCGCCAAGAAGCGCACCGCCGCCGTCAAGCGTGCGACCAAGGCCACGGTCACGAGCGCCGGTCACACGGCAACCGCGGCGACCGCTGCCGTCAAGACCGCCACACCCAAGGTCGGCGACTGAACCACAGCCCAGCACCGGCGTTGCTCACTTCAGGCCGCTCGGGGAGCCGATTTTCGGCCCCGAAACCGGCCTGGGCTGAGCAAACCGGCCTGAGCTGAGCAAGCCGGCGCGGCCGGTGTCTGAGCACCCGGCACCGGCCGCGCTGCTGTGTCGTCATAGGCTCGCCGCCGTGAGTGAGCAGCGAGTCTCCCTGTATGACGCACCGGTGGTCGCCCATGTCGTCCGCTCCGGATTCGTGGAGTCCGTGCATCACGGCAGCGTGGTCGCGCTGGACCCCGACGGCTCGACGTTGCTGGCGGTCGGCGACGTCACCGGTCCCATCTTTCCGCGGTCGGCCAGCAAGCCGATCCAGGCGCTGGCGATGCTGCGCGGCGGCCTCGACCTAGACGGCGAGCTGCTCGCGCTCGCGACGGCCAGCCACTCGGGGGAGGCGTTCCACCTCGAGGGCGTCCGGCGCATCCTCGCCGGCGCCGGGCTCAGCGAGCAGGATCTGCAGAACACCCCCGACCTGCCCTATGACGAGTCGGAGCGCCACGCCTGGATCGCCGCCGGGCGTGGGGCGACGTCGCTCGCGCAGAACTGCTCCGGCAAGCATGCGGCAATGCTCGCGACCTGCGTGGCGGCGGGGTGGGACACCGCGACCTACCGCGAAGAGCAGCACCCGTTGCAGCAGCTCATCGCCCGGACGCTGGCCGACGTGAGCGGCGAACCCGTTGCGGCTACAGGGGTCGACGGCTGTGGCGCCCCGGTCATGGCAGTGTCCCTGACCGGCCTGGCGCGGGCGTTCTGCCGCCTTGTCGCCGCCCCCGAGGGGACCCACGAAGCCAAGCTGGCGGCCGCCATACGGGCCTATCCCGAGTGGGTCGGCGGGACGCGGCGGGACGTGACCTCGCTGATCCGCGGCGTCCCCGGCCTGATCGCCAAGGACGGCGCCGAGAGCGTGTATGCCGTCGGGCTTGGGGACGGGCGCGCGGTCGCCTTGAAGATCGCCGACGGTTGCCAGCGAGCCCGACCGGTCGTAATGGCGGCAGCGTTGCGGCGCTTGGGTATTCAGACCGAGGTCCTCGACGAGATGGCCAACGCGCCGGTGCTCGGGCACGGCCGACAGGTCGGGTCGATCGAGGCCGTCGGGATCTGGTCCCAACGAGCCGCGGACCTGTGAGGGACCTGACTGGGCGCACCCGAAGGGTGGCAGAGCACATGTCCCGAAATGCCTACGGCCGCCGACCTCGTGGCGCTATGGTGAACTCGAGAACCATCAGGCCGATCGAGGGGATTCACGTGCGCCTGTTCCGTGTGCGAACTGTGTCGGCCACTCTCCTTCCCCTTGTCTTTCTGGCTGCCTGCTCCTCAGGGGGCGACGCCACCGGCCTGGACGCCATCACCGTGGGTGGCACCGAGAAGATACCCGTCGTCACGTTCGAGGCCGAGCCGCTGAGCGTGAAGGTCACGACCACGAAGGTCGTCACCCCCGGCAGGGGCGACAAACTGACCAAGGCCAACAAGGTCGTGATGGCCTACGCCCTGTTCAACGGCAAAGACGGCAAGCAGATCAGCAACAGCTTCGGCAAGGACAAGGTCCTCGTGGACCTCGCCTCCACTACGTTGATGGCGGGCCTGATCAAGGGTCTGACGGGCCAACAGGTCGGCTCGCGGTTCCTGATCGGGGTCCCGCCGGCGGACGCCTTTGGCGCCAAGGGCAACGCCCAGGCCGGCGTCGGCCCCACCGACACCCTCGTGTACTTCGTTCACATCCAGTCGGCCAGCACACCGCTGGCGAAGGCTGGCGGCATCGTGGTCCAGCCCAGGACCGGGCTCCCGACCGCCATCGTTGATGGCGCCAAGCCCGCCCAGATCACGGTCCCCAAGACCGCGGCACCCACCAAACTGGTCGTCCAGCCGCTGATCAGGGGCGCAGGTGCGGTCGTCACGAAGGGCCAGAGCATCCGGGTCCACTACACCGGCGTGCTGTGGAAGGACGGCAAGAAGTTCGACGCGTCCGGGGACCTCGGCGGGCCGGTCGACATCAAGATCGGCGCCGGCAAGGTCATCCCGGGTTGGGACAAGGGCCTGGTCGGGCAGACCGTCGGCAGCCGCATCCTGCTGGTCGTGCCGCCGGCCGACGGGTACGGCGCCGCGGGCAAACCTCCCTCGGTCGGCCCGAAGGACACCATGGTCTTCGTCTTCGACATCCTTGACGCAACGTGACGGCTGAGTGGGCCGCGGCGGGGCACGGTCACCTCGGCCCTGCTGACATTGGTCGTTGAGGTGTGAAACGGGCTCTGCCCATTAGTCTGGGTGCATGTTCGACATCTTCGGAAGCCTCCAGTCGCTCATCGCCCTCGCCTTCGGCATCGCCGCCCTGGGGTTGTCGGTGTTCGGGCTCGTCGATGCCCTGCGGCACCGCCCTGACGCCTTCACCGCTGCCGGCAAGGCATCCAAGAACATCTGGCTGGCCGTGCTCGGGGTGGCGGTCCTGCTGAGCTTCTCAACCCTCGGCAGCGGGTTCTCGCTGCCCTGGATCCGGGCCATGGTCGGCTCGGGCGTGTATGCCGCAGACGTGCGCCCCGCGCTGCGCCAGGTCATGGGACGCGGGTCCTCAACCGAGGGCCCCTACGGCCGCTGACGGTGGTTCGCGCGGCTGGCAGGACCACGTCGCTGCTGGCAGGCCCGGAAGGGCCGCTCGAGGTCACCATCACCGGATCAGGTTTGCCGGCAACGGTCTTCGCCCATGGCATCGACGGCTCGATTGAGTCGACCCGGCCGTTCGGGTCGGGCGTCAAGGGCACTCGCGCGTTCATGCACTTCCGCGGCTACGGCGCCTCGTTCGCTCCCGATAGGCCCCTGACCTACGCGGCACTGGAGGCTGACCTGAGGGCCGTCGCCGACCACGTCGGTGCAACGCAGGCACTCGGGGTGAGCATGGGCGCGGGCGCGTTGTGCACCCTTCTGGCACACGATCCACTCCGGTTCGAGCGGCTGGTGTTCGCCCTGCCGGCCGTGTTGGACCGACCCCGGACCGACCGCGGGCTGGACGGGCTTGAGCTTTCGACCGCCGTGCCGCTGAGCGACCGCGCGACTCTTGCGGCAGTGACGGCCCCGGCCCTGGTCATCGCGCAGGAACAGGACCCCGCGCATCCGGTATGGGTGGCCGAAGAGCTGGCTGCCTCACTGTCCGACGCGCAGCTCGAGGTCTTGCCACCCGGCGGCATCCTGTTGGCCCACCGTGGTGTGATGAGGGAGCTGATCGGTTGTTTCCTGTCCGGAGAGGGAAGAAATGCCTGACACATCAAGCCGTTCCGAGGCGGTGTTCATCTCTGAACGTCCCTGGGGCCGGTTCGAGCAGTTCGTCGTCAACGAGGCCGTCACCGTCAAGATCATCACCGTGGACCCCGGCCAGCGGCTCTCCCTGCAGACCCATGGCCGCCGCGACGAGATGTGGCAGGTTCTCGACGTGCCGCTCGACCTCCAGGTCGATGACCGCACCTGGGCGGCGCAGCCCGGCGAGCGGGTCTGGGTGCCCAGGGGTTGCCGGCACCGGATGGCCAACAGCGGCAACCAGCCTGGCCGAGTACTAGAGCTAGCGTTCGGGCACTTCGACGAGGATGACATCGAGCGAATCCAGGACGACTACGACCGCTGAGGGCGCTGGCCGAAATACCCCACGGCTGGACGACGTTGGGACTGTGGGTTGGATTGACACGTACCCCCCTTGACGAGGAGTGACCGATGGCGGCAGTGCCGCAGGTACGCCGTGTCGCGATGCTCAGCGTCCACACCTCACCGCTGGAGCAGCCAGGGACTGGTGACGCCGGCGGGCTGAACGTCTACGTGCTCGAGGTCTCCAAACGGCTCGCGCGACGCGGCATCGAAGTCGAGATCTTCACCCGCAAGACCGACGGCTCGCTGCCGCTCCAGGCCGAGCTGGCGCCGGGTGTCCACGTCCGCAACGTCGTGGCCGGGCCATTCGAGGGTCTGCACAAGGAGGACCTCCCCGGCCAGCTGTGCGCGTTCGCCCAGGGGGTCATGCGCGCGGAGGCGGCCCGGTCCGAGGGCTGGTACGACCTGGTGCACTCCCACTACTGGCTCTCAGGGCAGGTGGGCTGGCTGGCGGCCGATCGTTGGCAGGTGCCGCTGGTCCACACCATGCACACGATGGCTCGCGTCAAGAACCTGCAGCTGGCGGAAGGGGACACACCCGAGCCGCCCGGTCGTGAGATCGGTGAGACCCAGGTCGTGGAGTCGGCGGATCGCCTCGTGGCCAACACCGAGGGCGAGGCACGCGAGCTGGTCGAGCTGTATGACGCGGACCCCGGCAAGGTGCGTGTCGTGCCGCCCGGCGTTGACCTGGAGGTGTTCACCCCCGGGGACATGGCCCGGGCCCGAGCCGAGGTGGGGCTTCCACAGGACGCGCAGGTGCTGCTCTTCGTGGGCCGGATCCAGCCGCTCAAAGCTCCAGATGTGTTGCTCAGGGCGGCTGCTGACCTGCTGTCCCGGCGGCCCGAGCTGCGCCGGAGACTGGTCGTCGCTGTTCTTGGGGGCCCGAGTGGCTCCGGCCTGGGCAGGCCCCGAGCGCTGCACGAGCTGGCCCAGCAGCTCGGCATCGACGCCCAGGTGCGCTTCGTTCCCCCGGTCGACCGGTCGACCCTGGCCCAGTGGTACCGCGCCGCAGACCTGGTCGCCGTGCCGTCATACAGCGAGTCGTTCGGCCTGGTCGCCATCGAGGCCCAGGCCTGCGGGACCCCGGTCATCGCGGCCGCCGTGGGCGGTCTGCCGGTTGCCGTGGGTGAGGGCGGTCTGCTCGTCAGCGGGCACGAGACGGCCGACTGGAGTGCCGGTCTGGAGGGCCTGCTCGATCACCCTGATCGTCGAGTCAGGTTGAGCCGTAAGGGTGTTGAGCACGCATCACAGTTCAGCTGGGAACGCACCACCGACCGGCTCCTCGAGGTCTACACGGAGTCCATGATCGCCCGGACGGCATCACCGCTCGACGATGGCGGGGGCCTCGTCGGTGTCCCGTCGGCCGTGATCCCATGACCCAGGAACCCCGAAGTCGCGGCGAGGTCGTCCAGGCATCCCTGCGCAGGTTCCTCGCGGAGAACGAGATCGAGTGGGAGCTCGGTGGGCGCGAGGGTGAGTTCGTCGTCACGCTGCCGGGGGAGAAGAAGCTCAAGACCGTGTGCTCCGTGATAGTCGGCGAGCAGTCCCTGTCGGTCTCGGCGTTCGTCGTGCGCAACCCGGACGAGAACCACGAGGCCGTCTACGCCTACCTGCTGCGCCGCAACCTCACGATGCCCGGGCTCGCCTACGGGATCGACAGGTCCGGCGACGTGTTCGTGACCGGACGCGTGCCCCTGGAAGCTGCGGACGCGGCATACCTCGATCAGATCTTCGGCGTGGTCCTGGATGCTGCCGACGGCCCGTTCAACGACCTGCTCGCCCTCGGCTTCCTGGAGTCGATGAAGAAAGAGTGGGCCTGGCGCATCTCACGCGGCGAGTCCACCCGTAACCTCGACGCCTTCCGCCACCTCCTCGAATGAACCGAACACCGCGGATCGCGCGTTTGGCCCCCCTTGGAAGCCCGAAACGCGCGATCCGCGGTGTTCGGACGAGGGGGTCACGTCGCACACAGGTGAGCAAATAGACTCACGAGCATGACCACCAACGCGCCTTTCACGCTCATCCTGCTCCGTCACGGCGAGAGCGAGTGGAACGCCAAGAACCAGTTCACCGGCTGGGTCGACGTCGACCTGACCGACAAGGGCCGGGACGAGGCGGTGCGAGGCGGCGAGCAGCTCAAGGAGGCCGGCCTGCTCCCCGACGTCGTCCACACCTCGTTGCAGCGTCGCGCCATCAACACCGCCAACCTCTCGCTGGACACCGCCGACCGTCACTGGATCCCCGTGAGCCGGTCCTGGCGGCTGAACGAACGCCACTACGGGGCGCTGCAGGGCAAGAACAAGAAGCAGACCCTCGAGCAGTACGGCGAGGAGATGTTCATGACCTGGCGCCGTTCGTTCGACGTCCCGCCGCCGCCGCAGCCGATCGACGACGAGTTCAGCCAGTTCCACGACCCGCGCTACGCCGACATCGAGGGCGGCCCGCCCCAGACGGAGTGTCTCAAGGACGTCATCGCGCGGATGCTGCCGTACTGGGAGAGCGCCATCGTGCCCGACCTGCGGGCCGGCAAGACGGTTCTGGTCGCCGCCCACGGCAACAGCCTGCGCGGCATCGTCAAGCACCTGGACGGCATCAGCGACGAGGCCATCTCATCGCTGAACATCCCCACCGGTATGCCGCTCATCTACCGCCTCGACGACGACCTCAACCCGCTCAACCCGGGCGGGGAGTACCTCGACCCGGAGGCGGCCAAGGCTGCTGCAGAAGCCGTCGCCAACCAGGGCCGCTGACGGTCTCTACAGGTCGTCGTCGTCCGGTTCGTGGTCGGACTGCCACTCGCCGGTGACCAGATAGACCACCCGACGGGCGACCGATACCGCGTGGTCGGCGAACCGCTCGTAGTACCGGCCGACCAGGGTCGCGTCGACGGCTGCCTCGGTGCCGGCCGTCCACTTGCCGTCCATCAGCATGTTGAAGATGTCCCGGTGCAGGCGGTCCATCTCGTCGTCGTCGCGCTCCAGGGCCAGCGCCGACTCGATGTCCTTGCCGGCGATGACCGACCCGGTCTTGGCCACGATCCGCGCGGCCACCTGACCCATCTCCAGGACCGTGGAGCGCATGACCGGGGGTATGGCGGAGTTCGGGTAACGCAGCCGGGCCACCTTGGCCACGTGCCGGGCAAGGTCGCCCATCCGCTCGACGTCGGCGCTCATCCGCATCGCCGTGACCACCATGCGCAGGTCCGTTGCCACGGGCTGCTGGCGGGCCAGCAGGTCGATCGAGAGGTCGTCCAGCTCACGGCGCAGCGCGTCGATCTCCTCGTCCGCGGCGATCACGCTCTCGGCCAGGTTCAGGTCGGCATCGAGCAGCGCCGTGGTCGCCCGTGACATGGCCGACCCGGCCAGCCGGGTCATCTCGACCAGCTGGTCGGAGATCTTGTCCAGGTCCTCGTGGAAAGAGTTGCGCATGGGTCCCTTGTCTCGTATTCCGGACACGCGTCACCAGCGTGCCCTCTGAGGCTTGCATCCTGCGGTGAACGATCGTCGGCCTTGAGGTGAACAGTAGGGGGCCGAGGGCTTCGCCGCACGCAGAACGCCCCTCGGGGGCCTGTTCGTGCGCACGTCAGGGAGCTGTTCGTGCGTACGCTGAGCGTTGTGGACCCCATGGTTGCGGCGATTCTCGGTGGAGCGCTCGTCCTGGTGACCGCGGCTGTGTCCGTGGCGCTGGTGCGCCTGTCCGAGCGATCGCAGAGCAGTGTGCCCCCGGCGCCGGATCCGCGCGCGTTGCCGGCTGGTGTGACTGCCGTGCTGAACGTCCTGCGTTCGGGGGCGATCGTCCTGGACACCGCCGATGCCGTCGTCAGCGTCAGCCCGTGGGCCGTGGCCCACGGTCTCGTGCGCGGTGATGGCCTGGTCCATGGCGAGCTTCGTCATCTGGCCCGGCAGGTCCGCCGTGACGGTGTCATCAGAGAGGTCGAGCTCGATCTGCCCCGCGGTCCCCTGGGGCGGGGCCGGATCATGGTTGGCGCCCGGGTGGCCCCGTTGGGCAGCGAGCACGTGCTCATGCTGGTGGACGACCGGACCAAGGCCCGTCGGGTCGAGGAGACCCGTCGCGACTTCGTCGTCAACATCAGCCACGAGCTCAAGACGCCCGTCGGCGCCATGGCGCTGCTGGCAGAGGCCGTCCTCGAAGCCAAGGACGACCCCGAGGCCGTGGCTCGTTTCGCCCGCCGGATGCAGGGGGAGAGCACACGGCTGACCCACCTGGTCCAGGACATCGTCGACCTCTCCCGGCTGCAGATCGCCGACACGCTGCATGAGCCCGAGCAGGTGGACGTCGCCGTGGTGGCCGCCGCCGCCGTCGAGCGGTCCACCCTGCTGGCCGAGTCCCGAGGGGTGGCGATCGTGACGTCGCTGGCCCAGGGGATCCAGGTGTTCGGTGACGCCGACCTGTTGACCACTGCCATCCGCAACCTCGTCGACAACGCCATCAACTACTCAGCGTCCGGCACCAGGGTCGCGGTCATCGTGCGTTCCCATGAGGGGCTGGTCGAGATCGCCGTGGCCGACCAGGGGCAGGGCATCCCCGAGAGCGAGCAGACCCGGATCTTCGAGCGGTTCTACCGCGTCGACGCCGCGCGGTCCCGTGAGACCGGCGGCACCGGGCTCGGACTGGCCATCGTCAAGCACATCTGCGCCAACCACGGTGGAGAGATTGCGGTCTGGAGCGAGCAGGGCCACGGCTCGACGTTCACGATGCGCCTGCCCGCCGCCCCCACGAGCCGAACGACCGACGACGGCGCCGAACCACACGGCATACCCGCTGAGCCGGCACCCGGCATACCTCCGGGTCCTTCGGAGACCCCGACTCCCGGCACCCGCACACGAGAGGCCACCCGATGACGCGGATCCTTCTGGTCGAGGACGAGGAGTCGTTCTCCGATCCGTTGTCCTACCTGCTGCGCAAGGAGGGGTACGAGGTGGGGGTGGCCGAGACCGGGCCGGCTGCGCTGGCGGACTTCGACCGCGACGGTGCGGACCTGGTGCTGCTCGACCTGATGCTTCCGGGCCTGTCAGGCATGGACGTATGCCGGGCCCTTCGGCAGCGCTCCTCGGTGCCGGTCATCATGTTGACCGCCAAGGACAGCGAGATCGACAAGGTCGTCGGGCTCGAGATCGGGGCGGACGACTATGTCACCAAGCCCTATTCCAG
>JANOHS010000300.1:0-7649 GCA_031406655.1 Micrococcales bacterium | reverse complement strand
CGGCCAGGCCGTCAACGCGGGCGAGATCCTCGTCCGCCAGCGTGGCACCCACTTCCACCCCGGTGACGGCGTTGGCCGGGGCGGCGACGACACGCTCTTCGCGCTCGTCGCCGGCGCGGTGAAGTTCGGCAAGAAGCGTGGCCGCAAGACGGTCAACATCGTTGAGCCCGCTGCTGCTGTCACCGAGTCTGCCTGACTCCCTGCCAGCACCTGCCGGCAACACATCTCATGGCTAGCTTCGTCGACCACGTCGCCCTTCACGTCGCTGCCGGCGACGGGGGACACGGGGTCGCATCGGTGCGCCGTGAGAAGTTCAAACCGCTCGGCGGACCTGACGGCGGCAATGGCGGTCGCGGCGGCAACGTCGTCCTGCTCGTCGACCCGCAGTCGACCACCCTTCTGGACTACCACCACAGCCCGCACCGCAAGGCCGCGAACGGTAGGCCCGGGGGCGGCGATGACGCCAATGGCGCAGACGGGGATGACCTGATCCTTCCCGTGCCTGCGGGCACGGTGGTCAAGGGAGGCGACGGTGAGGTCATCGTCGACCTTGTGGCGCAGGGCGAGACCTTCGTGATCGCCCGCGGCGGACGCGGAGGCCTGGGCAACCGGGCGCTGTCCTCAAGGGCCCGCAAGGCACCCGGGTTCGCCCTTCTCGGCGACGCCGGCGAGGCCCAGGACATCGTCCTGGAGCTGAAGTCCCTGGCCGATGTGGCCCTGATCGGCTTCCCGTCGGCCGGCAAGTCGAGCCTGGTCTCGGTCCTGAGCGCGGCCCGGCCCAAGATCGCCGACTACCCGTTCACCACGCTGGTCCCCAACCTCGGTGTCGTGGTCGCCGGCGACCAGCGGTTCACCCTGGCTGATGTGCCCGGTCTCATCCCGGGAGCGAGCGAGGGCAAGGGCCTCGGTCTGGAGTTCTTGCGGCACGTGGAGCGCTGCTCGGTCCTGGTCCACGTCATCGACTGCGCCACCCTGGAGCCCGGCCGTGATCCCCTCAACGACCTCGATGCCATCGAGGCCGAGCTCTCGCAGTACGTGGCCGACGAGTCCCTGGGGGGCCGTCCGCTCTCCGAGCGCACGCGAATCGTCGTGCTGAACAAGGCAGACGTGACCGAGGCCCGGGAGCTTGCCGAGATGGTCAAGCCCGACCTGGAGGCCAGAGGGGTCGAGGTCTTCATCGTCTCCGCGGTGGCCCGCACCGGCCTGCGGGACCTGAATTTCGCCATGGCACGGCACGTCCTCGCGGCCCGAAAAGCACTGGGCGAGATCGAGATCCCCCGCGTCGTCCTGCGCCCCAAGCCGGTGGACGACAGCGGTTTCGTGGTCAAGCGTGAGCAGACCCCCGATGGTGAGATCTTCCGGGTGATCGGCGATCGGCCCAGGCGTTGGGTCGACCAGACTGACTTCTCCAACGACGAGGCCGTCGGCTACCTCGCGGACCGGCTGGCCCGGGCCGGTGTCGAGCGTGCCCTCTTCAAGGCGGGCGCCGTGGCCGGTGCGACGGTGGTGATCGGTGCCGCTGACAACGCCGTGGTCTTCGACTGGGAGCCCACCATGGCGGCGGGTGCCGAGCTGCTCACCGGCCCCAGGGGTACCGACGTGCGCCTGGACAACCTGCACCGCGCCACCCGCGAGGAGAAGCGGTCCGACTACGCGGATCGCCGGGCGGCCAAGACCGCCGCCCGCGACGAGCTCGCGGCCGAGCGCAAAGCTGGGCACTGGGCCACGGCGGCCACGCCGGCTGAGCGTGAGTCCGATGAGACGGACCAGGGCGGCTGAGGCGCCCTCACTAGACTGCGCGGGTGCCCACGCCCCTTCATGCTGACCTGCGCACCGCCCGGCGTCTCGTCGTCAAGGTCGGTTCCAGCTCGCTGACCACCGCCGAAGGCGCGCTCGACCAGGACCGGCTCGGTGCACTGGTCGAGGTGATCGCCGCCCGCCGGGCCCTCGGCACCCAGATCGTCCTGGTCTCCTCCGGCGCCATCGCAGCAGGCATCACACCCCTGGGTCTGACTCGCCGCCCGCGCGACCTGGCCACCCAGCAGGCCGCAGCCAGTGTCGGTCAGGGAGCCCTCGTCGCGGCGTACAGCCTCGCCTTCGGGGCCCACGACCTCACCGTCGGTCAGGTCCTGCTGACCTCCGACGACGTCACTCGCCGTTCGCACTATGCCAACGCCCGACGCACCCTCGACCGGTTGCTCGACCTCGGCGTCGTCCCGGTGGTCAACGAGAACGACACGGTCGCTACCCATGAGATCCGGTTCGGGGACAACGACCGCCTCGCAGCGCTCGTGGCACATCTTGTGCATGCGGACGCGCTGCTCCTGCTCTCGGACGTCGATGCCTTGTATGACGGACCGCCATCTCGTGCGGGCACGTCGCGAGTTCCGTTGGTGCGTGGGGCTGCTGACCTCAAGAACGTCAAGGTCCGTGGCGCTGGCGCGGGTGTTGGCACTGGTGGGATGAACACCAAGATCGAGGCGGCGGCCATCGCCACGGCGGCAGGCATCACCACCATGGTGACCTCGACGCAGCAGGCGGCACAGGCGATGGCCGGCGAGGACGTCGGCACCATGTTCGCGCCCACCGGCTCCCGCAGGGCCAGCCGGCTGCTCTGGCTGGCGCATGCCACGACAGCCCGGGGTCGGTTGATCCTCGACGACGGAGCGGTGTCAGCGGTCGTCGACCGGCGGAAGTCGCTTCTCCCGGCCGGCATCCTCAGCGTCGAGGGCCGGTTCGGCGACGGCGATCCCGTGGATCTGTGCGACCCGGCCGGCCGTGCCGTCGCCCGGGGGCTGGTCAACTACGACTCCACCGAGCTGCCGGGGCTGCTGGGGCGCACCACCCATGACCTTGCCCGCGAGCTCGGGCCGTCCTTCGAACGTGAGGTAGTGCACCGCGACGACCTCGTTCTGCTCTAGCTCTGCTTCCATCGGGCTTTAGGCTTGTCCCATGGCAGAGCCGATCGATCCCGAGATCACCGCGCACGTCACCGACCTGGCCGGAGCGGCCCGACGTGCCTCACGCCGGCTGGGGCTGTTGTCGCGCGCCGACAAGGATGCTGCGCTGCGGGCGATGGCCGACGCTCTTGACGCGGCGTCAGGCGAGATCGTCGCGGCCAACGACCAGGACATCGCGAGAGGACGGGGCCAGGGCCTCGCCGAGGGACTGCTCGACCGGCTGCGGCTGGACCAGCCCCGGGTCACCGCCGTAGCGGAGGCGTTACGGGACATCGCCGGGCTGCCGGACCCGGTCGGTGAGGTCGTGCGCGGGTCGACCCTTGCCAACGGCCTGCAGATCAGGCAGGTGCGGGTCCCGATGGGTGTCGTCGCCATGATCTACGAGGCACGCCCCAACGTCACGGTCGACGCTGCGGGCCTGGCGCTCAAGAGTGGCAACGCGGTCGTGCTTCGAGGTGGAGCCGCTGCCTCGGCCACCAACCGGGCCCTGGTGGCCGTGTTGCGGGCCGCCCTGGAGGCCCAGGGGCTGCCGGCCGACGCTGTCTCGCTGCTGGAGGAGGGCGGGCGCGACGCCGTCCGGGCCCTGATGACGGCGCGCGGCCTGGTGGACGTGCTCATCCCCCGGGGTGGCGCGGACCTGATCCAGACGGTGGTGCGCGAGTCGACGGTGCCGGTGATCGAGACAGGAGTCGGCAACTGCCACGTCTACGTCGATGCCGCTGCGGACCTCGACAAGGCGCTGGCGATCACGGTCAACTCCAAGACCCACCGGATCGGCGTCTGCAACGCTGCCGAGTCCCTGCTGGTTCACCGCCGGATCGCCCCGGTCTTCCTGCCCAAGGTGCTGGCCCAGCTCGGGTCGGCGGGGGTGACCGTCCACGGTGACGCCGAGATCGCGTCGTTCGCGACGGAGGCCGGCGCGGCATACAGCGTTGCAACCGACGATGACTTCGCCCGCGAGTACCTCTCGCTGGACATCAGCGCGCGGATCGTCGACTCCCTCGACGAGGCGCTGGGCCACGTCCAGCAGTACGGCACCGGCCACACCGAGGCCATCGTCACCGAGGACCGAGCGGCGGCCCGTCGTTGGACGGCGGAGGTGGATGCGGCGGCGGTCATGGTCAACGCCTCGACGCGGTTCACCGACGGCGGTGAGTTCGGGTTCGGCGCCGAGATCGGCATCTCCACCCAGAAGCTGCACGCCCGCGGGCCGATGGGCCTTGCCGAGCTCACCACAACCAAGTGGGTCGTGGAGGGCGACGGTCAGATCCGTTACTGACGGCGCGCCGGGCGGCTAGGCTGTGCCCATGTCGTTCACGTCCGCAGCCGCCACCTTGGCCACCGCAGAGGCAGCGACGCTGCGCGAGCTGCCGATGCCCACCTGGGTCTACGGCGCCCTCGCCCTCGCCTCCTTCTTCGCTCTGCTGGGGGTGCTGTGGTCCTTCCGCAACACCGCCGCCAGGTACGACAAGCCAGATCATGGGGCGCACCACTGACCAGGCGCGTCGGGGTCATGGGTGGGACCTTCGATCCCATCCATCACGGTCACCTCGTGGCCGCCAGTGAGGTCCAGGCGCTCTACGACCTTGATGAGGTCGTGTTCGTGCCGACCGGCGAGCCCTGGCAGAAGGACTCGGACCTGGTGTCCCCGGCCGAGCACCGCTACCTGATGACGGTGATCGCCACAGCGTCCAACCCGCGTTTCACGGTCAGCCGCGCCGACCTCGACCGGCCCGGCCCGACCTACACCATCGACACTCTCCGTGAGCTGCGCAGACAACGCCCGGGCGCTGAGCTGTTCTTCATCACCGGCGCCGACGCGTTGGCCCAGATCCTGTCCTGGAAGGACATCGACGAGCTGTGGGACCTCGCCCACTTCATCGGGGTGACCCGTCCGGGGCATGTTCTGAGCGACACCGGGCTGCCGGTGGACCGGGTCAGCCTCCAGGAGATCCCGGCAATGGCGATCAGCTCGACGGACTGTCGCTCGCGCGTCCGTGAGGGCGAACCGGTCTGGTACCTCGTGCCCGACGGTGTCGTCCAGTACATCGCCAAGCACCAGCTCTACCGGCCGGATCCGGTCGGCAAACCTGCTCACAACCGCTGAGCAGCACCAACCACCAGGAGGACCGCGTGGCCGCCACGCAACATGCCATTGACCTCGCCAGAGCTGCCGCTGTGGCCGCCGAGGACAAGCTGGCCACCAAGATCGTCGCTCTTGACGTCAGTGAACAGCTCGCGCTCACCGACATCTTCCTGCTGGCATCGGCTCCCAACGACCGCCAGGTGAACGCGATCGTCGACGGGGTTGAGGACAAGCTGCGCGAGCTCGGCGTCAAGCCGGTGCGCCGCGAGGGTGAGCGCGACGGTCGCTGGGTGCTGCTCGACTTCTCTGACATCGTCGTGCACGTCCAGCACGAGGAGGAGCGGGCCTACTACCAGCTCGAGCGCCTGTGGAAGGACTGCCCCGCCATCGACCTCACGGCCTGACATGGCGGAGAAAAGGGGCTCACGCACGCTGATCGTCTGGCGTCATGGCGAGACCGAGCACAACGCCGGCGGCATCTGGCAGGGCCAGCTGGACACCGCATTGTCCGAGAAGGGGCGGGAACAGGCGCAGAACGCGGCTGCCACGCTGGCGGCATACAGCCCTTCGGTGATCGTCAGCAGCGACCTCCAGCGCGCGGCCGACACGGCGCGCGCGCTCGCCACCCGCGTGGGCCTGCAGGTGCGGTATGACGAGCGGTTGCGCGAGATCCACGCCGGCCAGTGGCAGGGGATGACTGCCGGTGACGTGGCTGAGCGGTTCCCTGAGGCACAGGCTGCGCTCGCGGCGGGCGACGACATTCGACGCGGGGTCGACGGGGAGAGTCTGGGCCAGGTGGCTGAGCGCACCAGGGCCGCGGTCGACGAGCTGCTGGCTGACCTGGCGCCCGGTGACTGTGCCGTCATCGCCACGCACGGTGTCTCGGGTCGCGCCGTCGTCGCGTCGATGGTGGGGCTGGACCAGCACCTGGCCTGGCAGTCCATCGCGGGTCTGCACAACTGCCACTGGGCCACGCTGAGCGAATACGCTGCGGGCTGGCGGATCGCAGCATGGAACGTCGGCGCCAAACCCGTGTGAGCATCCCGATTTGGTGAATCACGGGGGGTGGCCGATAAACTCACCCGGTCCCCACCACGGGGCACCACGCGAGCAATCGTGCGGGGCTGTGGCGCAGCTGGTAGCGCACCTCCATGGCATGGAGGGGGTCAGGGGTTCGAATCCCCTCAGCTCCACGCATTTGCCTTCCCCGAGCCCGGATCTGTCCGGGTGCAGGGACGGACACGACGAAGGGCGCCCGGCCACTGGTCAGGCGCCCTTCGTCGTGCCCGACACCAGATTCGCCACACCTGCGAACGCCGGCTCCCTCGCCGTCAGGGTGCCGGCCGTCGCACCTGTTCAGCCACCTGGTTGAAGCGACCTTCGTCCAGCACGGCGCCCTCGCGGCGCACGCCGTCCGGGTTGACCCGCAGGATTCGGTCGACCCGGACCTCGCTGGGGCGGCCGCGCCGGTCCCATGCCCCTGACCCGATATCCGCCCACCGGCGACCGGCTCGGGCCTCCTGGGCAGCGTCGGGGTCGTGGTCCCTGCTGGTCAGCGCCAGGGCCAGCAGCCATGGTCCGTCGCGGCCGATCACCAGCACCGGGCGGTCCTTGCCCTGGCTGTGGTCCTCCTCGAACGGCACCCACGTCCAGACGATCTCGCCGGGATCGGCCACGTCGCCGTTTCCCGGGTTGGGCTCGTACCTGATCTCGGGGGTCCCCCGGAAGTCACCCGGGTATGCCGGCGGCCCGGTCCTGCGGCGGCGGAACCTGCCCAGCGTGCGCCCCATGACGGCGGCCAGCTGTGATCTCAGACCCCGGTCTGCCATGTGGAACACCGTAGCCTTGACCCATGAGCAGCAGCGTCCCGAGCACAGTGGCCTCCGGCACGCTGCTTTCGGTGAATCTCGCCCACGGTCGGCCGAACCCGGACAAGCGCGGCGTAGCCATCACCGGGATCGACAAGGTTCCGACGTCAGAGACGGTCCGCGTCCGGGCCCCCGGTTCCAAGAGCGACGGACTGGGCAGCGGGCTGGTGGGCGACATGATCGGCGACCGTCTCAACCATGGGGGCGACACCCAGGCCGTCTACGCGTACGCCCGGGAGGATCTCGACCACTGGGAGTCCGTCCTGGGACGCACCCTTCCCGGCGGAACCTTTGGCGAGAACCTCACCACGACCGGGCTGGACGTCAACGGGGCGGTGATCGGCGAGCGGTGGCGGATCGGAGAGGTGGAGCTCCAGGTCACGGTCCCGCGCATACCGTGTGGCACGTTCCGGGCCCGGATCGCCGAGCACGGCTGGTTGCGGACCTTCACCCGGGCAGTCAGGCCGGGGACGTACCTGAGCGTCGTGAGCCCCGGGCTGATCCGGGCCGGTGACCGCGTCAACGTGGTCCATCGTCCCGCGCATGGTGTCACCGTCACCGAGGTGTTTCGCGCGCTCACCCTCGAGCCCGAGCTGTTGCCGTCGATCCTGGCCGTGATCGAGCTGCCCGAGGCCAAGGAGACTGCCCGCCCCGGCGGGACGTTCCCCGCGGGCTGATCTGCCCGGTTTGGCGATCGGTGCACCGCTTGCGAGCATTGGGCAGTGACCCGAGCCG
>JANOHS010000295.1:0-13143 GCA_031406655.1 Micrococcales bacterium | reverse complement strand
GTTGGATGCCATGTTGGGCGTCTTCCCGTCACCCACGTGGCGAGGACCACACCCTGGGCAGGTAGCCCTCATCGCCGCATGGTGCGCGGTTAGCGTCGTCTCCCGCAATGGGCGGGCGGGACGGAAGTCGTCGTTACAGCTGCGGGCTCGCGCTTGCCTCGCGCGTCACCACCTCAGCTGCCATCGAGGTCCTGGTCGGCAGCCAATGGATCGGCCACCGTCGCGGTTGCGGTGCGCAACGGCCCCTGCGCCAGCCGAGTCACCATGGGTGGGTTCGGCGGCGTGAGTGCGGCGACTGATTGCAGCGCGCTTAGAACATCGTCGGGGCGCACGGTGGGTGTGGTATGCCGTACGACCATCGCTAGTATCGCACACCCGCCATCCCCGGAGGACGAAGCGTCCAGCGACACGACAGCGCTGCGAACATCGAAGGTACGTGGGCCATTCTTCATCACCCGGGTGACCTCGACCCGTTCCAGAGCAAGGAGCTGCTCGATCGCAAGCGTCAGGGCCGCGACCGGCATACCCCTGAACTCCATGACCCAGTGGCTGGCCTGCAGCCGGTCGGCCAGCGAGGAGGAACCTGGGGAGGCCTCGACAACCTCAAGAACATCCAGGCCCCCGGGAAGTGCCTCGTCGAGCGCCACGCGCACCCGCTGAGGGTCGACCCGTTCGGTCACCGAGATCTCGAAGTACTCCGCCTCACTTGCCGTTCCGGTCGGCGCGGCATTGGCGTAGGAGATCTTCGGGTGAGGGTGGAAGCCGGCGGAGAAGGCCATGGGGACCGCGGCCCTGCGCAACGCGCGCTCGAGGGCGCGCTGGAAGTCTCGCGTCGAGGAGAACCTGAGCCGCCCGCGCTTGGCATACCGCACGCGCAGCTTCTGGACCGCTGGAGGCGGAGGGGGACCTTCGGGAGTGCGTGCCATGGCGCGCAGGATACCGATGACAACCAGGACCGCCCGGCGTAGCGTCGACCGATGGACCACTTCATCGTGGAGCGGCCCACCGGATGGGAGGCTTACGAGGTGTTCATCCAGGTCATTCAAGGCATGTGCAACGACGCGGACGCCCTGCGCCGGCAGCTGGAGACGTGGCGCCAGGAGATCGGACCGACGACAGAGGGCTGGCTCGGCGGGACGTACGGCGTCACCGATGACAACACGTTCATCGGCGTCGTGCGGTTCGACTCCAAGGAGGCCGCGGCCCGCAGCTCGGTGCGCCCCGAGCAGAGCGCGTGGTGGGCCGAGGCCGAGAAGTGCTTCGACGGTGACGTGACGTTCCACGACTGCGACAGGGCGGCGATATTCCTCGACGGCGGGGCGGACGACGCTGGGTTCGTCCAGGTCATCCAGGGCCGGGTGAGCGATCCTGAGCGGTTCCAAAAGTTCATGGAGCTGCCGATGGACATGCTGCACGAGGCCCGGCCCGAGATCATCGGCGGGTCCATGGCGATGGAGCCGAACGGTTGGTTCATCGAGACCGTGGCTTTCCGCAGCGAGGAGGCTGCCCGTGAAGGTGAGAGCAAGGAGATGCCCGAGGACGTCAGCAAGGCGTTCGAGGAAGAGATGTCCTTGCTGCACGACGTGACCTACCTGGACCTGCGCCACCCTTGGTTCGCCAGCAAGTCCTGAGACCGTCCCCAACCGAACACCAAGCGTGGGGACCGTTCAGCGGGACTCCAGCAGCCCGTCCTTGCCCGCGGTCACCACGGTGAGCGGGAGCAGGCGTTTGCCCGTGGGCCCGATCTGGATCCCGGTGTCCATCTGGGGGCAGACCCCGCAGTCGAAGCACGGCGTCCACCGGCAGTCCTCCACCTCGACGTCGTCCAAGGCGCTCTGCCAGTCCTGCCACAGCCAGTCCTTGTCGAGCCCTGAGTCGAGGTGGTCCCACGGCAGCACCTCGGTCTGCTCGCGCTCACGCGTGGTGTACCAGGGCACATCGACCGGTTCGTCGGCCAGAGCCGTCTCGGCACATCGCATCCAGCGCTCGTAGCTGAAGTGCTCGCTCCAGCCGTCGAACCGGGCGCCATCGCGCCAGGCGGCCTCGATGACGGCGCCGACGCGACGGTCACCGCGGGACAACAGACCTTCGACGATGCCGGGTTGGCCATCGTGGTAACGGAAGCCGATGGCCGAGGCGAAACGCTTGTCGGCACGGATGGCGTCCCGCAGCTTCCGCAACCGCGCATCGGTCTCCTCGGCGCCCAGCTGCGCACACCACTGGAACGGCGTGTGGGGTTTGGGGATGAACCCGCCGATCGACACGGTGCAACGGATGTCGCGCAGCCCGCTGACCCGTCGCCCGGTCTCGATGACCCGCTTGGCCAGGTCGGCGATCTGCAGCACGTCCTCGTCGGTCTCGGTCGGCAGGCCGCACATGAAGTACAGCTTCACGTGACGCCAGCCGGCGGAATAGGCAGCGGCGACGGTGTTGATCAGGTCGTCCTCGGTGACCATCTTGTTGATGACCCGGCGCAGACGCTCGGAGCCGCCCTCGGGTGCGAAGGTGAGGCCCGAGCGCCGTCCACCCCGGGTCAGCTCGTTGGCCAGGTCGATGTTGAAGGCGTCGACGCGGGTCGACGGAAGCGACAGGCCCGTCTGGGTGCCTTCATAGCGGTCCGCCAGGCCCTTGGCGATCTCTGCGATCTCGGAATGATCGGCGCTCGAGAGCGAGAGTAGGCCGACCTCTTCGAATCCCGTTGCTGCCAGACCTCTTTCGACCATCTCGCCGATGCCGGTGATGGACCGCTCACGGACCGGACGGGTGATCATCCCGGCCTGGCAGAAGCGGCAGCCACGGGTGCAGCCGCGGAAGATCTCGACCGACATCCGTTCGTGGACGCTCTCGGCCAACGGCACCAGCGGCGCTTTTGGGTAGGGCCATTCGTCCAGGTCCATGACCGTGTGCTTGGCGATGCGCCACGGAACGCCGTGAACGTTGGCCACCGGGACCACGCGCTTGATCCGGCCGTCGGGAAGGTACTCGACGTCGTAGAGGGCAGGCACATAGACCCCGCCGGTTCGCGCCAGTCTGAGCAGCAGCTCGCCACGGCCGCCCGGACGACCCTGGGCCTTCCACGTCGTCAGCAGGTCGGTCACCTCCAGGACTGCCTGCTCACCGTCGCCCACGATGGCAGCGTCGATGAAGTCCGACGCCGGCTCGGGGTTGAACGCGGCGTGTCCACCGGCGATGACGATCGGGTCGTCCTCACCGCGGTCGCGGGCATGCAGAGGTATGCCGGCCAGGTCGAGCGCGGTCAGCAGGTTGGTGTAGCCGAGCTCGGTGGAGAACGACACGCCGAAGAGGTCGAAGTCCCGCAGCGCCCGGTGCCCGTCGACGGTGAACTGCGAGACCCCCTCGCTGCGCAGCAGCGCCTCGAGGTCCGGCCACACGGAGTACGTCCGCTCGGCAAGGGCATCGGGGCGCTCGTTGATCACCTCATACAGGATCATGACGCCCTGGTTGGGCAGGCCCACCTCGTAGGCGTCGGGGTACATCAGAGCCCAGCGCGCGGTGAGCTCGTCGCCGTCGGGGCCGAAACCCCCGCAGTGCCAGTCCTTGACGGTGGAGTTGAGCTCACCACCGACGTACTGGATGGGTTTGCTCACCTGCTCCAGCAGCGGCTCGAGGCGATGGAACAGCGACGCGCCGGCGAGATCAGTCCTGCGAAGGCGCTCGGGCATGGGTTCAAGAGTAGAGCGAGTCCAGCTCGTCCCTGAACCTTTCGGCGACCAACCGGCGCTTGAGCTTCATGCTGGGGGTGAGGTCGCCCTCCTCGATGGAGAGGTCCCGCGGCAGGATGATGAACTTCTTGATCGTCTCCCAAGGGTTGAGCTTGGCGTTGAGCTGGTCGACGTAGCCCTGCACCATCTCGCGCACCGCGGGAGTGCTGACGAGCTCTGCGTACGGCATACCGACCATGTCGTTCTCGGCGGCCCAGCCGTCCATGGCGTCGGGGTCGAGGGTGACCAGCGCCGACACGAAGCTGCGTCCGTCACCATGGACGATCAGCTGGCTGGCATAGGGGCAGACCCCCTTGAAGATCGTCTCGATGGCGGAAGGGGCGACGTACTTGCCGCCTGAGGTCTTGAACATGTCCTTCTTACGGTCGGTGATGCGCAGGAAACCGCGCTCGTCCACGTTGCCGATGTCGCCCGTGTGCAGCCAGCCGTCCCCATCAACCGACTCGGCCGTGACTTCGGGCAGGTTGTGATAGCCGCCCATGATGCCGGGGCCCTTGAGCAGGATCTCTCCGTCCTCGGCGATAAGGACATCGGTGCCCGGCGCCGGCCAGCCAACGCTTCCGAAGGCGTAGGCGTCCGGCCGGTTGACGAAGGAGAAAGCGCTCGACTCGGTCAACCCGTAGCCCTCGAGGATGAGCATGCCCGTCGCGTCGAACCATGCGGCCACCTCGCGGTTCAGCGCTGCCGAGCCGGAGATGAAGAACCTGATCCTGCCGCCGAACCGCCCGCGGACCTTGTGCAGGACCAGCTTGTCAGCGAGCGCGTACTGGACGGCCAGCAGTCCCGAGGGCTTGGCGCCGTCAGCGCGCAGCACGGCAACCTGACGGCCGACGCCGATGGCCCACCCGAACAGCACGGCCTTCACACCGCCCTCGCCGCTCACCATGGTCGTGATCCGGCTGTACGCCTTCTCGAAGATGCGCGGGGCGGCGCCCATGAACGTCGGGGAGATCACCGCCAGGTTGTCCACGATCTTGTCCACGCGGCCGTCGAGCGCGGTGGGGAACCCGATCTGCAGCGGGATGGTCAGCAGAACCTTGCCGAGCACGTGTGCGAGCGGCAGCCAGAGGTACTGGAGGTCGTCCTTCGAGAGGATGCCGATCGAGTCGACCGCAGCTGCCTCGTAGGTCCACGAGTCATGGGACAGCCGAACCCCCTTGGGCAGCCCGGTCGTTCCCGAGGTGTAGATGAGCGTGGCCAGATGTTGTGGCTTGATGGAGGCAATCCGGTCGTCCACGGCGGCCGGCATCTGAGCCAGGTGCGCAACGCCCAGACTCTCCAGATCTGCCAGGGAGATGACCCAGTCACCATCGGTCGTTCCGTCAAAAGTGATGACCTTGACCACGTCGGGCAGCTGCGCGCGGTTGGCGCGAAGCTTGGCGATCTGGGCGTCGTCCTCGGCGAACACGAAACGGCTATCGGAGTCGCTGATGATGTACGTCACGTCGAGCTCGAGGGTCGTGGGGTAGATCGTGGTCGTTGCTCCCCCGGCAAGCATCACGGCCAGGTCGGCGATCACCCATTCGTACCGGGTGCTCGACGCGAGCGACACCCGCTGCTCCAGCTCGATGCCAAGGGACATCAGACCGGCCGCCAGCCGGCGAACCTGCGCATCGGTCTGAGCCCACGTGACCGACTGCCACCCCTCGCCACGAGGGAACCGATAGGCCTCTGCCTCGGGGGTCTTGGCTACGCGGTCCACGAACAGATGGGCCACGGAACGGGCTCGGTGCTCGATGAGGGAAAGGTCAGCGTGCTCGTCGCTCGCAGAGTAGGCCATGGTCGCTCCTGAGTTGGTGGCAAAGCCGGCACGCAAATACTGGTCGAGTCACCATAGGGCAAGAGGGCTGGCGCTGGTCGGCTTACGGGCATAATGCCTAGGTTCATGGGGCTGTTTCAACGGCTCCCGGACCGTCGATCATCCTCAGGACGAGACGAAGGATGCCAGCAGCGCCCGGCAGCGCGCCACATCGTCGGCCATCTGCTCGATCAGAGACTGTACGGAGTCGAACTTCTCCGTCGGCCGCAGTCGTTCGATGAACTCGAGCTCCACGACCTCGCCATAGAGGTCGAGGTCGGTGCGATCAAGGACGTAGGCCTCGACGCGGCGGTTGGTGCCTGCGAAGGTCGGGTTGGTGCCGATCGAGATCGCGGCCGGCAGCGTGTGGTCGGCATGGCGCTCGGGCAGGATCGGCCGGACCAGCAGACCCGCATAGACGCCGTCGGCCGGGATCAACCCCTTCGCCGCCTGGCTCAGGTTCGCCGTGGGGTAGCCGAGCTCGCGCCCGCGGTGATCGCCGTGCACGACCTCACCGGAGACCCGATGGCGGCGTTCGAGGATCTGCGCCACGCGCGCGACGTCCCCCTTGATCACGAAGTCGCGAACTCGGCTTGAGGACCATCGCCCCCCGTTGCCGATATCGGCGAGCGTCAGGACCTCGAAGCCGTGCTCGGCGCCCAGCCGGCGAAGCGCGGCGACGTCGCCAGAGTTGCGGACACCGAAACGCGTGTCCTCCCCAACGACGACCAGCCTCGCACCCAGGGCTTTGACGAAGACCTCCACCACGAAGCGCTCCGGGGTCCATTGGGCGAACTCGCGGGTGAACTCCATGACCAGCACGGCGTCCAGCCCGGTGGCCGCGAGCAGGTCGAGCCGATGCTCGGGAGAGGTGATGATCTGCGGTGCGCGCTCAGGGTGCAGAACGGCGACCGGGTGCGGGTCGAACGTCACCGCAACGGACTGGATACCCCTGGAGGCAGCCTGCTCGACCACGGTGGACAGCACCGCGCGATGACCCTTGTGCACGCCGTCGAAGTTGCCCAGCGTCACCACGCTCGGGCCGTAGCCCTGGGGGATCTGGGAGAGTTCGGTCCATCGCAGCACGAGGGACACTCTACGAACTCAGCGGCGCGAACACGACGCGGGCCTTGGCCAGCGAACCATTCTCATCGAGCATGGCCACCAGGTGCCCGTCGGGCGCAAAGGCGGCAACCGGCTCGCTACGGCCCGCGAGCTCGGACGCGATGCGCTGGCCATAGCCGATCGCGGTTGCCTCGGTCTCGGTCAGCTCGCGCACGACGAAGGAGTCCCGCGCGGCGGCTGAGAGCGCGACCACCGGTATGCCGTCCCCTTCGCTGGCGATCTCAAGGTCCGTGAGCGAGTGCGCGCCGTCGACCCCGAACCTCCCGACCCGCGTACGCCGTAACGCGGTGAGGTGCCCGCCCACACCCAGCGCTGCCCCCAGGTCGCGGGCCAACGCCCGGATGTAGGTCCCGGACGAGACCTCCACCATGACGTCCAGGTCACGGACCCCGTGACCCTGCACGCTTCTGGTTCGCTGGTCGAGGATCTCGAACCTGCTGACGGTGACAGCACGCGGGGGAAGGACGACGTCCTGCCCGGCGCGCACCCGTGCATACGACCGTTGTCCGCCCACCTTGATCGCGCTGACCGAGCTCGGCACCTGGGCGATCCTGCCGGTGAGAGCAGAGACGGCGCGCTCAACCTCTGCTGCGCTCAGACCGGAGACGTCGTCGGACGTCGCGATCTCGCCCTCGGCATCGTCGGTGATCGTGGACTGCCCAAGGCGGATAGTGGCCGTGTAGGCCTTGTCGCAGCCCACGAGGAACGTGAGGAGCTTGGTGGCGCGATTGATGCCCAGGACGAGGACACCTGTGGCCATCGGGTCCAACGTCCCCGCGTGGCCGACCTTTCGGGTGTCGCACAGACGTCGACAGCGAGCGACGACGTCGTGGCTGGTCCATCCGGCCGGTTTGTCGACGATGAGCAGCCCGTCGGGGGTGGTCATGCGTTGGCGGGGCCTTCTTCGTCGGGCTCTTCCTGCGCCGGGCCTTCGTCAACCGGCTTCTTGTAGGGGTCCGCGTCACCGGCATAGGTCGCACCGGTTGAGGCGGCCGCCACCTCGGCGTCGTGCGCCTTGGCGGTGACCAGCAGGTCCTCGAGGTGGGCAGCACCCTCAGGGATCGCGTCGGGGATGAAGTCCAGCGTCGGAGTGAGCCTGATCCCGATGCCCTTGCCCACTGCCGAGCGCAGCTTGCCCTTGGCCGACTCGAGCGCCGCGGCGCTCTCGGCGCGTTCGGCCTCGCCACCGAACACCGTGTAGAACACCGATGCGTTCTGCAGGTCGCCGGTCACCCGGACATCGGTGATCGTGACGAAGCCGAGACGCTCGTCCTTGACGCGGTACTCCAGCGTCTCGGCAACCAGCACCTTGATTCGATCTGCAATCTTTTTCGCGCGTGCCGGATCAGCCATCGTCCTTACCTTCCTACGCCTTGGTTCCTGACCACCCTTGGTGGACGATCAGGCGCGCGGGATCTCGCGCATCTCGTGGGTCTCGATGATGTCGTCAACCCTGATGTCGTTGAAGCTCCCGAGGTTGATGCCGCACTCGAAGCCCTCGCGAACCTCGGTCACGTCATCCTTGAAGCGACGCAGGCCGGAGATCTCAATGCCCTCTGCAACGACGGCGCCGTCACGGATGATCCGCGCCTTGGTGCCGCGCCGGATCTCACCGGAGCGGATGAGCGAACCGGCGACGTTGCCGAACTTGGAGGACTTGAAGACCTCGCGCACCTCCGCCGTGCCGAGCTTGAACTCTTCGTACTCCGGCTTGAGCATGCCCTTGAGCGCTGACTCGATGTCCTCGATCGCCGAGTAGATGACCGAGTAGAACCGCATATCCACGCCCTCGCGGTCGGCCAGCTCGGCCACCCGCTCTGCGGGCTTGACGTTGAACCCGATGATGACTGCGCTGTCGACCGTGGCCAGGTTGACGTCGTTCTGGGTGATCGCGCCGACTCCCCGGTGGATGATCCGCAGGTCGACCTCGTCGCCGACGTCGATCTTGAGCAGCGCGTCCTCCAGCGCCTCGACCGAACCGGACACGTCACCCTTGAGGATGAGGTTCAGGTTGTCGACCTTGCCGGCGGCCAGGGCCTCGTTGAGGTCCTCGAGACTGATCCGCTTGCGGCGCTTGGCCAGGCTGGCGGCGCGCTGGGCGGCCTCACGACGCTCGGCGATCTGCCGGGCCGTGCGGTCGTCGGGCGCCACCAGGAACGTGTCGCCGGCACCGGGCACGGACGTCAGACCCAGCACCATCACCGGACGGGCCGGCGTGGCCTCCTCGACCGTGTCACCGTGCTCATCCAGCATGGCGCGGACGCGGCCGTAGCCGCCGCCGGCCACGATCGAGTCACCGATGCGCAGGGTTCCGGACTGGACCAGCACCGTGGCAACAGGGCCGCGACCCTTGTCGAGGTGGGCCTCGATGGCCACACCGCGAGCGTCCTTGTCAGGGTTGGCCCGAAGGTCGAGCCCCGCATCGGCGGTCAGCAACACTGCCTCCAGGAGCGTGTCGATGTTCGTCCGCTCCTTGGCGGAGACGTTGACGAACAACGTGTCGCCGCCGTACTCCTCGGCGACAAGGTTGTACTCGGTCAGCTGCTGGCGGACCTTGTCGGGGTTGGCCCCCGGCTTGTCCACCTTGTTGACCGCGACAACGATCGGCACACCAGCGGCCTGGGCGTGGTTGAGCGCCTCGATCGTCTGGGGCATGACGCCGTCATCCGCGGCGACGACGAGGATCGCGATGTCGGTGACACTGGCACCACGGGCGCGCATGGCCGTGAAGGCCTCGTGACCCGGGGTGTCGATGAAGGTGATGGCGCGTTCGTGGCCCTCGTGCTCGGTGAAGACCTGGTAGGCACCGATGTGCTGGGTGATGCCCCCAGCCTCGCCCAGTGCGACCTCCGAGGAGCGGATCGCATCCAGCAGCTTGGTCTTTCCGTGGTCGACGTGACCCATGACCGTCACGACCGGCGGACGAGCCTTGAGGTCCTCGTCGCCCTCGTCGGCCAGCTCGGCGTCGAGGTCGATGTTGAACTGACCGAGCAGCTCGCGCTCCTCGTCCTCCGGAGAGACGACCTCGACGAGGTAACCGAGCTCGGTACCGAGCACACGGAAGGTCTCTTCGTCCAGGGACTGCGTCGCGGTGGCCATCTCACCGAGGTGGATGAGCACCGTGACGAGGCTCGCCGGGTTGGCGTTGATCTTGTCGGCGAAGTCGGTCAGCGACGAGCCACGGCGTACGCGGATGACGGTCTTGCCGTCGCCGCGGGGAACCGAGACACCGCCGAGCGACGGGGCTTGCATCTGCTCAAACTCCTGGCGCTTCGCCCGCTTGGACTTGCGGCCGCGAACCGGACGCCCGCCGCCCCGCCCGAAGGCGCCCTGGGTGCCACCACGGCCACCCGGCCCACCGGGACGGCCACCGCCACCACCCGGGCGGCCGGCGAAACCGCCACCACCGCCGGGAGCGCCACCACCACCGGGGCGACCGGCGAAACCGCCACCTGCTCCTGGACGGCCAGGGGCGCCGCCGCGAGACGGACGCTCGCCGGGGCGACCGACCGCTGCGCGATCAGGCATCATGCCGGGGTTCGGGCGCGGAGCACCGGGACGTGGCCCGCCTGCGCCTGCGGGAGCCGGTCGGCCACCCTGCGGACGGGGCATGCCCTGGCTGGGAGCAAAGGGGTTGTTGCCCGGCCGGGCAGCCGGCGGCACGTCGCGACCCTCGGCCGGCTCGCGGGTCTCGCGGCCACCTCGGGGCATACCCTGGCTCGGCGCGAACGGGTTGTTGCCCGGCCGGGGTGCTCCGGGGCGGGGAGCGGGGCGAACGGTGTCGCCACCACCCTCGCGAGCCGCAGGCGCCTCGGGGGCAGCTGTCTTGGGCACGTCGGCAAACGGACGGGCGGGAGCCCTGGGCCCGGGTGTGGGAGCGCTCGCCGCAGGGGGCGCCTCTTGCACACTCACCGATGCCGCGGCCGGAACCTCGGCCGCAGGGGCAACGGGGGCCGCAGGAGCAACCACAACGGGGGCCGCCGAAGCAGCGACCTTGGCGGCAGACTTCTTTGCGGCAGGCTTCTTGGCGCCGTCATTGGCGTCCGCGGCGGGACCGGCAGCGGCAGCTTGCTCGCTGGGGAACGTCTCACGGATCTTGCGGACGACAGGAGGCTCGATGGTCGAAGACGCCGACCGGACGAACTCACCGCTTTCCTTCAGATGGTTGAGCAAGATCTTGCTCTCGACTCCGAGCTCTTTTGCGAGCTCGTAGACCCGGACCTTAGCCACGTTTCTCCTCATCATGGCCCGGACGAATGAAGATGGGACGCGGGCCGTATCTAGTGCTGGGTGTTGCTCATCGGTGAGAACTCATCGGGTGCTCATCAGCGTCAAACCCGCCTTCGGATTCAGGAACCTGCTGAACCGCCGACTCCGGGATGGAGCCGACAGCTTCGACGATGCATCGTTCACGTGCCTCGACGTACGCCTTGAGCGCCGCCACATCGAGGAAGGCCCTGACACGCAGGGCCCGCCCGAACGCTTTGCGCCGCAACGCAAGACCGAGACATTCCGGTGTCGGGTGCAACCAAGCGCCACGCCCAGGCAGCCGGAGCCGCTGATCGACAACCACGCCGGTGATCTGCTCACCGGTGTCGTCTCGCTCCACGACAACTCGCAACAATGCCGATCGAGCATCGCGACGACGGCAGCCCACACACGTACGTGCCATGCCATGGGTTGGCCGCTGACGGATCCGTCGCAACCGATCGATCTCCACCAGTCTACCGCCTAGTGCTGATCGTCCGCGCCAACGGGCGCAGTGTCCGATCTGATGTCGATGCGCCAGCCGGTCAGCTTGGCGGCGAGCCGGGCGTTCTGACCTTCCTTGCCGATGGCCAACGACAGCTGGTAGTCGGGGACGACCACCCGGACCGAACGCAGGGTGGGGTCGACGATCTCGACGGAGTTGACCCGTGACGGAGAGAGCGCCGCTGCCACGAAGGCGCGGGGGTCCTCCGAATAGTCCACGATGTCGATCTTCTCGCCGTGGAGCTCGGTCATGATCGCCCTGACCCGGGCGCCCATCGGCCCGATGCAGGCGCCTTTGGCGTTGACGCCGGGGATCTTCGAGTGCACCGCAACCTTGGTTCGGTGCCCGGCCTCGCGCGCGATCGCCGCGATCTCGACCGTGCCGTCCGCAACTTCGGGGATCTCGAGCGCGAACAGGTTGCGCACCAGGTTCGGGTGGCTCCGCGACAGGCTGATCTGCGGCCCGCGCTGACCACGCTTCACGCTCACCACGTAGCAGCGCAGCCGTTGGCCATGGATGTACCTCTCCCCCGGCACCTGCTCGGCCAGGGGCAGCGACCCCTCGATGGCCCCGAAGTCGACCATGACATAGCGCGGGTCACTGCTCTGCTGGACCACGCCGGTGATGATGTCGCCCTCGCGACCGTGGAAGTCGCCCATGATGGCCTCGTCCTCGAGGTCTCGCAGTCGCTGCACGATGACCTGACGTGCCGTCGAGGCAGCGATCCGGCCGAAGCCTGCAGGGGTGTCGTCGAACTCAGGCCCCGGGTCGGCGCGCTCCTCGGTCTCCGGGTCGACTGCGCCCTCCTCGCGAGCCCACACGATCACGTGCCCGGTCTTGCGGTTGAGCTCGACGCGGGCTATGCGCCTGGCGCCCTCGGTGCGGTGGTAGGCCACGAGCATCGCCTGCTCGATCGCCGGGATGATGATGTCAAGGGACAGGTCCCGCTCGCGCTCAAGCCCCTTCAGCGCGGCCAGATCGATATCCATCAGGTGTCCTCCTGCGTAGTGGGGCGGGCAAACTCGACCTGCACCTGCGCGCGCGATATCTCGGAGTACGCGATGGTCATCCGGGTCTCGGGTTCGCTCTTGGTCGCGGCCAGCAGAACCGTCGCATGATCGTGCCCGGCGCCGACCAGACGGCCGGTGAGCACATCACCGCCGGCATCCTGGGTGCGCCTGATCTCGACGAGCCGCGTGACGTTGTGGCGGAAGTGGCGAGGCGCGGTGAGGGGGCGGTCGAC
This sequence comes from Micrococcales bacterium, assembly GCA_031406655.1. Lineage (GTDB taxonomy): Bacteria > Actinomycetota > Actinomycetes > Actinomycetales > Dermatophilaceae > UBA4719. Next base: position 481 of record JANOHS010000295.1, on the reverse strand, counting down.
ACCGGGTGAACCGACCTCAAGGACATAGGGCGCGTCGCCCATCGCGTCGGAGGCGTCCAGAGCTGCACTGATGGCGCGGGTGGCGCCGGCAACCTCATCGAGCGAGAGCGGATCGACCGGGCTGGACTCATCGCCCGGATCGAGACCGGCGAGGTCGCGGTCCAGCCAGACACGGACCACCCGGCGCTTGCCCACGGGGGTCACCGTCACGTCCTCGACGACGAGGCCGAGCTCACCGATGGGTCCGGGGACCTGCGGCGTGCCCTGGAGGTCGAGCAGGACTTGGCGAGTTCGTTCCTGACTGCTCATCTGCCGCCTCCGCTTCCCGCTCTTCTCGAATGCCGCCACCTCGCGCGCCTGTTGCCCGCGGTGGTCGTCGGCCCCAGTCTGCCATCATCAAGACCATGGCCGCGAACGACAGTATGCCGAGCCTCTGGTCCCGCCGGTCGCTCCTGTTCGCGCTCGCCGCGGGGTCCGTGAC
>JANOHS010000291.1:0-7626 GCA_031406655.1 Micrococcales bacterium | reverse complement strand
TCGCCGATCTTCACGCCGTCGACCAAGGCCCCGATCGGCGAGCACGACCAGCCGATGACGTTCGACGAGGTTGCAGCCGAGATCGGTATGCCGGTCGCCGCCCGCGTGCGGGACCTCACCATCGCGATCCTCAAGCGTGGCAACGACATTGCCGCTGATCGCGGCATCCTGCTGGCCGACACCAAGGTGGAGTTCGGGTTCGACACGTCCCGTCCAGATGCCGAGGGAATCCCCACGATCGTGCTGGCCGATGAGGTGCTGACTCCGGACTCGTCGCGGTTCTGGCCGGCCGCCTCTTGGCAGCCGGGTCGGGCCCAGGACTCCTACGACAAGCAGTTCGTGCGCGACTGGCTCACCTCGGGCGCCAGCGGCTGGGACAGGTCGTCCGGCCGGGTGCCTCCCGCGTTGCCCGAGCACATCATCGACGCAACACGGTCGAAGTACGTCGAGGCCTTCGAGTCGTTGACCGGCCGGACCTTCACCTAAACTCGGGCTGACCAGGCCCCGTATCTGAGGAGAACCTCGCATGGGAAACGTCGTCGTCGACGTCATGCTCAAGTCCGAGATTCTCGACCCCCAGGGGCAGGCCGTCGCCGGTGCCCTACCGCGGTTGGGATTCAACCAGTTCACCGATGTCCGCCAGGGCAAACGTTTCGTGCTGTCGGTCGAGGGCGAGGTCACCGACGAGGTGCTGGCCGCCGCTCGCGAGGCCGCCGAGACGATGCTGTCCAACCCCGTCATCGAGGACGTGGTGAGCGTCCGGGTGGAGCCGAAGGCATGAGGATCGGCGTCGTGACCTTCCCGGGCTCGCTCGATGACCACGACGCCAGCCGCGCGGTTCGCGTCGCCGGTGGCGAGCCCGTCACCTTGTGGCACGGCGACGACTCGCTTCGCGGCGTGGACGCGGTCGTGCTGCCTGGTGGTTTTTCCTACGGCGACTACCTGCGCGCCGGTGCCATCGCGCGGTTCGCCCCCGTCATGTCCGCCCTGATCCCCGCGGCCAAGGGTGGCCTGCCGGTTCTGGGCATCTGCAACGGTTTCCAGATCCTTTGCGAGTCCCACCTGCTGCCCGGGGCGATGATCCAGAACGACCACCGCACCTTCATCTGCCGCGACCAGCCCCTGCGAGTCGAGAACGCCACGACGGCCTGGACCTCGGACTTTGCGCCGGGCGAAGAGATCACGATCGTCCTGAAGAACCAGGACGGGCAGTACGTGGCTGACCGGCGCACGCTCGACGAGCTCGAGGGTGAGGGCCGGGTGGTGTTCCGTTATGTCGTCGCAGGGGCGACCGCCGGCTCATACGACCGATTTGCCGGCCGCAACCCCAACGGCTCCTACCGTGACATCGCCGGCATCACCAACGAGCGTGGCAACGTGGTCGGCCTGATGCCGCACCCCGAGCACTCCATCGAGGAGGGCTACGGACCGTCCCTGGACGGCCTGAAGTTCTTCACCTCCGTCCTGAAGTCAGTGGTGACCGCGTGACCTCCGTGGCCAAGACCGACATCGACACGGTCGGGAATGCCTCGACGACCGCTGACACCCAGCAGCCCTGGGCCGCGCTGGGGCTGAAGGCTGATGAGTACGACCGCATCCGCGAGATCCTCGGCCGGCGTCCCACCATTGCCGAGCTGGCGATGTACTCCGTGATGTGGTCCGAGCACTGCTCGTACAAGTCATCCAAGGTCCACCTCGCGCAGTTCAGCGAGAACACCACCGACGAGATGAACGAGAAGCTCCTGGTCGGCATTGGCGAGAACGCCGGCGTGGTCGACATCGGGGACGGCTGGGCGGTGACCTTCAAGGTCGAGAGCCACAACCACCCGTCATACATCGAGCCCTACCAGGGTGCCGCGACCGGCGTCGGCGGCATCGTCCGCGACATCATGTCGATGGGCGCGCGCCCGATCGCCGTCATGGACTCGTTGCGGTTCGGTGCGATTGACCACCCGGACACGCTGCGGGTTCTCCCGGGCATCGTCGCGGGCGTCGGTGGCTACGGCAACTGCCTCGGTCTGCCCAACATCGGCGGCGAGGTCGTCTTCGACCCGTGCTACCAGGGCAACCCGCTGGTCAACGCACTGTCGGTGGGCAAGATGCGGATCGAGGACATCCACCTGGCCAAGGCCTCGGGCGTCGGCAACCTGGTCATCCTGTTCGGGGCCAAGACCGGCGGCGACGGCATCGGCGGCGTCTCCGTCCTCGCCTCCGAGACGTTCGACGCCGACGGTCCGGCCAAGCGCCCGGCGGTCCAGGTCGGCGACCCGTTCGCCGAGAAGGTGCTGATCGAGTGCTGCCTGGACCTGTATGCCGCACACGTGGTCGACGGCATCCAGGATCTCGGTGGAGCCGGGTTGTCTTGTGCGACAAGCGAGCTCGCGTCCAACGGTGACGGCGGCATGCGCGTCTGGCTCGATCGGGTCCCGCTACGCGACACCTCGTTGCGCGTCGAGGAGATCCTCATGTCAGAGTCCCAGGAACGGATGATGGCAGTGGTCGAGCCGGCCAGGCTCGAGGAGTTCATGGCGATCACCAGGCGCTGGGACGTCGAGGCGACCGTGGTCGGCGAGGTCACCGACGGCAAGCACCTCGAGGTGTTCTGGGACGACGAGCAGATCATCGACGTGCCGCCGCGCTCTGTGGCTCACGACGGCCCCATCTACGACCGCCCGATGCAGCGGCCGGCATACCTGGATGCGTTGCAGGGCAACGTTCCGGACGACCTGGCGCGCCCCGCGGAGGGTGCAGGGCTCAAAGCGGCGCTGCTGTCGCTGATGGCGTCGCCGAACCTGTGCGACAAGTCCTGGGTCACCGACCAGTACGACCGCTACGTCATGGGCAACACGGCGCTCGCGATGCCGGACGACTCGGGCGTGGTGCGCGTCGACGAGGAGACCGGCCGCGGCGTCGCGATCTCGACGGACTGCAACAGCCGCTACGCCCAGCTCGACCCGTACGCCGGTGCGCAGCTCGCGCTCGCCGAGGCTTACCGCAACGTCGCGACAGCCGGGGCCGTGCCGCTGGCGGTCTCGGACTGCCTCAACTTCGGCTCGCCGGAGGACCCGGGTGTCATGTGGCAGTTCGCAGAGGCCGTTCGGGGCATCGCGCAGGGCTGCAGGACGCTCGGCATCCCGGTGACCGGCGGCAACGTCTCGCTGTACAACCAGACCGGCGACGTCGCGATCCATCCGACCCCCCTGGTGGCAGTCCTCGGCGTCATGGACGACGTGGCCCGACGGACGCCGTCAGGCTGGAAGGCGCCCGGTCAGGCCATCTACCTGCTGGGGACCACCGCTGACGAGTTCGGCGGCTCGGCCTGGACCCAGGTCGCGCACGACCACCTCGGTGGTCTGCCGCCGCGGGTCGACCTGGAGCGTGAGCGGCAGCTCGGCGAGATCCTGGTGAACGCCTCCCGCGATGGCCTGGTCGCCGCCGCACACGACCTGTCCGAGGGCGGCCTCGCGGTCGCCCTGGCCGAGGCGTCCCTGCGCAACGGGGTCGGAGCCAGGATCTGGCTGGACGAGGTCTGCGAGCGCGATGGCGTGGACCCGTTCACCTTGCTGTTCAGCGAGTCGGCCGGCCGGGCGATCGTGGCTGTGCCTGCCACCGCAGAGGTCCGGTTCACCGACCTGTGCAAGGTGACGGGTTTCGCCCATGCCCGCATCGGCGTGGTCGACGACGAGGCCGGCGCGATGGAGGTGCAGGGCCAGTTCACTCTGCCGCTGGCCGAGCTGCGCGCGGCACACACCTCCACGATCCCGGCCGTCTTCGCCTCGCGCTGAACCTCGCAGCGTGGTGCTCAGGCCTCCGGGTCAGCTCGCCCACGGGTGGTCGGTCGAAGGCGCACCCGCGTCACCGCATGCCGGACCACTTCGAGCACCTCGACGCTCCAGCCCTCGAGCTCGACGACGTCACCGGGTCTGTCGGGGATCCGGCCCAGGCTCCTCAGCACCAGCCCGGCGACGGTCGCGTCCCCTGTCCCTTGGGTCTGGATGTGCACCCCGAGGTCGACCAGGTCATGGACTGGGAACGTGCCTGGCAGCGTAAGGGAACCGTCTTGCGCCGGCTCGATCCCGATGGTGTCGGGATCGGTCTCGTCGTAGATCTCGCCGACGATCTCCTCGAGGAGGTCCTCCAGGGTGACGATGCCGTCGACGGCGCCGTGCTCGTCGATCACGATGGCCATCTGCTGTCGTTGGGCCTTGAACTGGCGCAGCGCGTTGGAGATCCGGGCAGTGTCAGGCAGCACCATGGCCGCGGTGGCCACTGTCCCCACGGGCGCATCGTCCCCGGAGATGAGGGAACCCCAGTGCACGACACCCACGACATCGTCGAGGTGGTTGCCTCGAGTCACCGGAGCGCGCGAGTGTCCCGCCCCTGCCATCGCAGCTCGTGCCTCGCCCACGGTCAGGTTGCTGCGCAGGGAGAACACCGAGCCTCGCGGGACGAGCACCTCGCGCAGCATGCGCTCGTGGAGCTCCAGGGCACCGCTGATGATCTCTCGCTGCTCCGCGTTCAGGCTCGCGTGGCTGGTGACCAGGTCGCGTAGCTCCTCAGGGCTCAGCTCCTCGGCTGCCGCGTCCGGCCGACCGCCGAGCAGACGCACGACGAGGTTGGTCGAGGCGCCCAGGAGTGCCACAGCCGGCCGGGAGAACGCGGAGACCAGGTCCAGCGGCTTGGCCACCATCAACGCCCACGGAAGCGCCTTCTGCATGGCGAGGCGTTTGGGGGCCAGCTCTCCGAGGACGAGGGTGAGGAAGACCAGGATGAGCGTCACCCCGGCGACGGCGACCGGCTCGGCGGCAGAACCGAGCGCGTCCAACAGCGGAGCCAACGGCTCGGCCAACGAGACGGCCGCGGTGGCCGAGGCCAGGAAACCAGCCAGCGTGATCCCGATCTGGATCGTTGCCAGGTAGCGGTTGGGGTCGCGCGCCAGCCGCACCAGGCGCATCGCGTGCCGGCCGCCCTCACGCTCCAGCGCCCTGAGCTGGCCGTCCCGCAGTGAGATCAATGCCATCTCGCTGCCTGCGAAGACAGCGTTGAGCAGGACGAGAAGACCAATCAGCGCTACGTCGAGCAAATAGCCAGACATCTGCAGGATTACCAATCCGTTGTGAGGGGTGTTGAACGGTCCAACCTGCGGTCTCAGCGAAGGCGCCAGCCCTTGACCGGCGGCGGCGGCGGCGACTGCGCGCTGTCCGCGGTGGTGAACGCTACCGATCCGGCGAACTGCCTCGCCAGCTCAGGCCCGTCACGCAGCCCCGTGGGGAACGGCGACCTGGCGACCTGTCTGCGCAAGGCGCTGACCTCCACAGAGCTCCCCGAGGCCACAGCCACCGTGTTGCCGAACCGTCTTCCCTTGAGCACGTCGTGGGTGCCGATCAGGGCGACGTTCCCGAAGACGGTGACCAGTCCGGCATACACCCGCCGCACGTACGCCATCCCAGGCTCATCGGCGAGGTTGAGCAGCATCACCCCGCCCGGCCGCAGCACACGGGCGGCATCGGTGAAGAACTCCACGGTGGCGAGCTCCTTCGGGACCCGGCCCTCGGCATAGGCATCGAGCACCATGACGTCGGCGCTCCCGTCGGCGAGCTGGGTGACTCCCGTGAGACCGTCCACCGGTCGCACCCGGATCCGGTGGGCTCGCGGCAACGGCAGCTCGCGGCGTACCAGCGCGGTCAGCTCGGCGTTCGGCTCCAGGACGATCTGCGGCGACCCGGGGCGCTCGGCGTTGACATACCGGGCCAACGTGAGCCCGGCGCCACCGATGTGCGTGATCCTGAGCGGGCCGGCCGGCAGCGTGTCGATGACCGCGGCGAAATGGGCGATGTACTCGAAGCCGAGGTTGTGGGGGTCGGCCAGGTCGACGTGGGACTGGGGGCTGCCGTCCATCATCACGGTCACGCCGCCGCGGCCGTCCTCGTCCGGCACGAGCTCGATCCGTCCGACCTGGTCCTCTGGCACGGCTATAAGCCTAGGTGGACCCCTGCGATACTTCTGCCGTGACTGACCCACCGCCGCCCGCGACCGACCCTCTCCGTGTGCACGAGCTCGGACGCGAGGATGGCCCGATCTTGCTGCTGTTGCACGGTTTCACCGACTCCGGTCTCTGCTGGGCGGATGCGGTGCGTCGCTGGCGTCACGACTACCGAATCGTCGCGCCTGACGCGCGCGGGCACGGCGAATCGCCCCGCTTCGACCCGGCCACGAGCGGCAGCAATCGGTCCGAGGCCATGGTCGCCGATGTGGTCTTCCTGCTGGAGACACTGACTCGCAAGAGTGGGGAGCTGCCGCTCCTGGTGGGTCACTCCATGGGAGCTGGCGTCGCCGCGAGCGTTGTGGCGTCCCGCCCCGATCTTGTCTGCGCCGCTGTGCTGGAGGATCCAACATGGTTCACCAAGCGGCCCGAGGATGGCCGGCCGCGGGAACCCGACAACACTCAGCAGCGGGTGCAGAAGTTTCGTGACGACCTCGATGGAACGGTGGCCAGCTGTCGGGTCGAGCTACCCCTCTGGCCCGAGATCGAGTTTGGACCCTGGGGGCTTGCCAAGGCCCAGCTCGACCCGTCGCTGACCCAGCCGGATCAGATCGTTGCTCAGACACCCTGGATCGACGATGCGGCGGCAATTGCCCGTCCCACGCTTCTCATCACGGGAGGTCGTGACGACGAGGTCATCGTCGGGCCCCTTTCCCGACAGCGCTTGGCCGAGCTCGGCAACCACCACATCGAAGTTGCGGTGGTCCCGGGGGCGGGGCATACGGTGCGCCGGGACTGCACCGAGGCATACCACCAGATCGCGGACCCCTGGATCGGAGAGGCGTTCAGGGGCGCAGCATCGTCTTGATGGCGCGGCGTTCATCCATGGCGGCGTACCCCTCGGCCACCTTGTCCAGCGGCAGCTCCAGGTCGAAGACCAGACCGGGGTTGATCGCGCCGGACAGCACGTCGTCGCGCAGGGCCGGCAGGTACTGCCGCACCGGCGCCACCCCGCCGGCGACGCCGACGTTGCGGGAGAACATCTTTCGCACCGGCAGCTCGACCCCGTGAGGTACCCCGACATATCCGACGGTCGCGCCCGGACGGGCAACAGCCAGTGCGGTGTTCATCGACTGGCCGGTGCCCACGCACTCCAGCACGGCGTCCGCTCCGACCCCGCCGGTGAGCTCGAGAACGGCGGCCTCGCCGGCCTCGCCGCGCTCGGCGATGATGTCGGTGGCACCGAACGACCGGGCGACCTGCTGCCGGGACTCGTGTCGGGACATCGCCACCACCCGCTCGGCGCCCATCCGTGAGGCGGCTAGAACACCCGACAGCCCCACCGCGCCGTCCCCCACGACCACGACGGTGTCGCCCTCCTGGACACCAGCGGCCATGGCTGCGTGCCAGCCGGTGCCCATCACATCGGAGAGGGCGAGCAGTGACGGAACCGTTGCGGCGTCAGGGGTTTCGCGCGTCGAGACGAGGGTGCCGTCGGCAAGGGGGACTCGGACGTACTCGCCCTGACCGCCGTCGACCATCATCCCATCGCGATCCGGCCCGCCCCAGAAGCCACCGGTGGAACAGGCCGACTGGATGCCGACCGCGCAGTGCGGGCAGGTGTTGTCGGAGTACATGAACGG
>JANOHS010000194.1:0-2464 GCA_031406655.1 Micrococcales bacterium | reverse complement strand
ATGACTGTCAAGAATCACCCGAGACAGGACAACGTGCTCGACGCTGGATTGGTGAGGAGTTTCTGTACTGCGTCAACGCCGACGGCTTCGCCGACGGCACCGCGGCTTCCGGGCGGGACCGGCCGAAGGCCGCATGCCCGCCCGGAAGCCGCGGTGCCGTCGGCGAAGCCGTCGGCTTTGACGCAGTACAGAAACTCCTCACCAATCCAGCGTCGAGCACGTTGTCCTGTCTCGGGTGATTCTTGACAGTCATCTATCAGTAGATGCTCGACATCGGCCGTTGTCGCCACTCTGGGTTCGACGTCTCGTAGCCACTTTGGCCGTTTGCCAACATCAAAGCCTTCCGGGTCGCCACCGCAGAGCGAGTCGACGGACCCGGCTCAGCCAGCCAGATCCGGAGTCGGTGCCGCTCGACAGCAGGGCCATGTTCCGCGGCAGCTCCATCTCATCCAGCCACGGCCGGGGGTCGACGCCGTGCTCCATCGCCCGGCGGAGCACGTGCCCGTTCGCCGCCAGCCTGTCGGCACCGGGTTCACGAACGATTCCCGAGGCGTGTTCGTACGCGTCGACCTGTTCACCCGCGGCTCGACGAGTCCTGATCTCGGTATCCACCGACGCGAGGCGCGCGTTGAACTCTCGGCGGTTGTCGAACGCAGCGACCACCACGTGCCGCCGTTCCCGACGGGCCGGGTCATACCGATAGTGCCGCACCACGAACCTGCGGATGCCGTCGTCATCCACATCGACCTCTCCCATGCGCCGAGACTACGACCGACCACCCCCCCGCGGCCTGGCATGAACAAGCCGGCCGTGGACCGGCACCTCATTTCCATAGGTCATCTGCCGCGCATCAGAGGTGGCGTGATGGGCACCGTCAAGGATGGCGTCGTCAAGCGTGGCAACACCTGGTCCTTTGTCATCCGGGTCACCAACCACGCGACGGGTGCCAGCCGCCCGTGTTGGGTTGGCGGCTTCCGCAGCGAAAGGAGAGGCCAAGGCCGCCAGGGATCGCGCACGGGTGGCTGCGCGTCGAGGCGAGTATGTCGACCAGAGCAGGATCGCAGTCAAGACGTACCTCGAGGAGTGGCTTGCCGGACATGCAGCGACGGTGAAACCCAAGACGTGGAGCGGATATCGAAACGATCTGCGCCTCTACGTGATCCCTCGTATCGGGTCAATGCGTCTCCAGTCGCTGCGACCCGCGACGATCTCCAAGCTGTATGCCGACCTGGCCAAGTCCGGAGGCAAGGACGGCCGGCCGCTTGCAGTGCCCACGGTCCAGCATGTGCATCGGTCTTTGCGCAAGGCACTCAATGATGCCGCGATGATCGATGCGGTGATGTCGTCCAATCGACGTTGAAAGCCAAGTTGCCGCGCGAGGGGTATCGGGAGCCGCGGGTGGTCTGGACGCCTGAGGACCTTGAGATCTTCCTCGAGGCGGCGGCGGGCCACCGGCTGCACGCGTTCTTTCGGCTGGCTGCATACACGGGCGGTCGGCGCGGAGAGATCCTGCACCTGCGCTGGGCTGACGTCGACCTGGACGCAGCCGAGATCCGTTTCGAGGGCTCGACCGGCGTGGTGGACGGCATACGGATCGAAGGCTCGACCAAGGGAGGCCGCAGCCGGGTGGTCGGTATCGGCCAGGGAACGATGCAGGTGTTGGAGAAGCATCTGTTGGCTCAGGAGGCTGATCGTGCCCTAGCCGGTCCGGAGTGGGTGGAGTCCGACCTGGTGTTCATGTCGCAGTTGGGGCACGTGATCCATCCGGACACGTTCACCTGGCTGATGCACAAGCTGATCTTGGCGCATAACGAGCCGATGACGGTGGCGAGGCGTAACCATCCCTCCGAGCCGCTGCCACCGCCGGTCCGCCAGCTCCCGATGATCCGACTGCATGACCTACGTCACCTGCACGCGACCCTGTTGCTGCTGGAGGGTGTGCCTGTCCACGTGGTCGCCAACCGGCTCCGTCACAGCGACCCGGCCGTCGCCCTGCGGGTCTACGCGCACGTCCTGCGCGAGTCGGTCGCCGGGGTTGCAGACGTTTGACGGAAGCGCCGGTAAGGCGCGCGGACACGGCATACATGTGGCGGGCCTGGTTGGCGATGTCACGCAGGACCTCCGTGCTGGGAACGGTCCTGGCCAGTTCCATCCGCGCGTGGCTTGCCCAAAGCCGCAGGGCGGCTTCGAGCTCTTCGTTCGGCCCGCGGGGTGACGACGGTGGTGCGAAGCTCGCGACCCGGTTGAGTTCGCTGGGTCGGTCGACGTTGCCGAGGGCGTCCAGACTGTGCTCGGCGTATCGCGCGATGGCCAGCGGACGGTCTGCGTCCAGCAGCGGGATGTGCGCGACAGCGTGGCGAGCCGTGACGACCGCAATAGCCAACACCCGCGCCATCACTGGGGCGACCTGTGCGTCATCGCGCAGTGGGTCAAAGCCGGGGGTGTTCGTGGTGCGGGAGCGTTC